>NZ_BDIR01000022.1 GCF_001895145.1 Arcobacter sp. LA11
CATCTCTAGGTGGTCTGTTTGTCTTTCTAGTTCATCTTCTATTATATCGAACAGCTCTTTATCTGCTTGTTCTAATGTTTGCTCTGTTATGTAGCTCATATTTATATTTTCTCCTATATATTTTTAATTATTTTCAGTTTCTTCTGCGTGTAAATCAATTTCTGTTTTGATTGGTTTCATTGCAGGGAATAGTAATACATCTCTAATTGAGTGCTCATTTGTAAGCATCATTACTAATCTATCAATACCAATACCTTGCCCAGCTGTTGGTGCCATTCCGTAAGATAAAGCATTTACAAAGTCTTCATCCATCTCATGGGCTTCATCATCTCCACCAGATTCTTTTGCAGCCATTTGACCTTCAAATCTTTCTAGTTGGTCAAGTGGGTCATTAAGCTCAGAGAATGCATTTGCTATCTCTTTTCCTGCTATAAATAATTCAAATCTATCTGTTAAGTGAGGTTTTTCATCATTTCTTCTTGCTAATGGTGAAATCTCAACAGGGTACTCAGTAATAAACGTTGGGTTTATTAATTTATCTTCAACGTATTCATCAAATAATTCACCTTGAAGTTGACCTAAATTCATTTTTTCATTTACATCAACATTTGCAGTTTTTAAATATGCAATTATTTTATCTTTATCTTCTACAATATCTGCAGGTACACCACCAATATCAACAAGTGATTGGATTAGCGGAATTTCACTGAATTGTGTAAAGTCAATTTCTAAATCACCATATGGTAATGTAGTAGGTAATTCTAAATGTTCAAATAAGAATTCGAAATATTCTTTTGTAAGTTCAATTAAATCTTTGTATGTTTTATATGCCCAATAAAATTCAATAGAAGTAAACTCAGGGTTATGCGTTGCATCCATTCCTTCATTTCTAAAACATCTATTGATTTCAAATACTGCTTCAAATCCACCAACAATACATCTTTTTAAATATAACTCTGGTGCAATTCTTAAAAATCTATCAACACCAAGTGCATTGTGATGAGTAGTAAATGGTTTTGCATTTGCTCCACCTGCAATAGGGTGCATCATTGGAGTTTCAACTTCTAAGAAACCTTTATTTTCAAAAAATCTTCTTGTAAGAGAAATAACTCTAGATCTAATATGGAAAGTTTTTCTAACTTCACTATTCATTATTAGGTCTAAATATCTTTGTCTGTATCTTAACTCTTTATCTTGAATACCGTGATATTTTTCAGGTAGTGGTGAAATAGCTTTTGTTAAAATTTTTAATCCATCAACATGAAGTGATAATTCACCTTTTCCAGTAATAAATGGATATCCAGATACTTCAATAATATCACCAACTTCTACAGTTTTTTTGAAAGTTTCATTATAAAAACCTTCTGGTAGATTATCTCTTGCTACATAAATTTGTAAAATTCCACTTTCATCTTCTATTTTTAGAAATGAAGCTTTACCCATAAGTCTGAAGAATTTAATTCTTCCTGCAACTGTATAGTTTCTATTTTCATCTCTTTTTTCTTCTGTTTGTACAAGGTCACTATTTACATTTAAATATTTTGAAATTGTTGTATTTCTTGTACTTTCATTTGAATAAGGATTTATTCCTTTTTCTCTTAGTGTATTTGCTTTTTCAATTCTTTGCTGTATATATTTATTTTCAAACAATACTAATTTCCTTCTTTTAATTCTTCTGCCATTTTTGCAGCATCTTTTTTTATTTCTTCTGTATTTCCAAGTTCATCTGGAGTTTTATTTGCAGTTTCTTCTATTTTATTAGTAACTTTTTCTACATTTTCATTTACAGTTTTTTTAACTGTATTAATTACAGTAGTTCCTGATTCAACAGTAGTTTTTTTAATTTCATTTACAGTATCTTTGATTTCCTCAGTAAAAGTTTTTTCTTTTATTAAATCTGGGTCTTCTTCAATATCTTCTTTCTCTTCATTTGGAAGTTGTTTTTTTATAGCATTTGTAAAGTCAGATGTATCTAATTTTACAATGAATCCACCAGTTTCAATTAAAAATGGGAATGTTGTTGAAGTTGCAAATTTTTTATCCATTAATCCTTTAAACGATTGCATTTGATATAAAGCATATGCAATAACTGAGAAGATTAGAAATACTTTTGCACTACCAAAAACGAAACCTAAAATTCTATCAAATATTCCAAGTCCACTTGCCGAAAATATTTTACTTAAAATGATACCAAGTACATAAACAATTGCCCAAAAACCAATAAGTCCTATAACAAAACCAATTAATTTGATTGTTGCAATGTTTTCTAAAGCTAATATAGGTGCAATTATATTCCCAATATCTAAAGCAACTCTAGATGCTACAAAAAGCCCACCTATAATTCCAACTAGCCCAAAAACTTCTTTAATAAAACCTCTAAATAGTCCCTTTAAACCAAGTAGGACAGTGATACTTACGATTACCATATCAAAAATAGTAAAATCCTGCATATAAATCCTTTATATAATATGGCGCAATTATATCTTAGTTTTTCAAAATAAAAGTTTAATAAAGAATTGTTTCTAAAATGCTGCTAATTAAATATTATTGTAAATTTTAAACCTTTATATTTTTCATTTTCATAATTGAATTCTTCATTTTTTATATTAAGAGTGCAATTCATGTGTTTTACTAATATCTCTCGTGTCATATATAGTCCTATTCCTGTACCTTGACTTTGATGTTTTGTTGTAAAATATGGTTCAAATATTTTGTTTATAATATTTTCTTCAACTCCTCCTGCACTATCTTGAAAAGTTAAAGTGTTATTTTTATAATCAATAATTATGAGTTTTTTACTTTTGCAATTATTTGAAATAAATGCATCAATTGAATTATTTATAATATTTAATATTGCTTGTTGGAATTCATTTTTATATGCTAAAAGTTTTTCATCATGAGCTATATCTAAATGCAGCTGTATATTGTTATGTTTTAACTTATCTTTTAATAATGCAATATTTTCTAAAATTGACTCTTTTATTAAAAATTCTTGCTTTTCTTTATCTTGTTTAAAAAAGTCCTTAAAATCTTCAATTGTTTGGGATAGATATTGCGAATTTTTTAATATAAAATCACAAGAAGTAACAAGCTCTTGATTATTTAATATGTTTAGTTCTTTTTGTAGTTTAATAGAACTTGCTGCTGTTGATATACTAGTTAGTGGTTGTCTCCATTGATGGGCAATATTTTCAAGCATCTCTCCCATAGAAGCCATTTTATTCTGTTGGAATATTAGTCTATCTTTTTCTTTACTTTTCTTTATTTCAATTGATATCTTTTTTTCAAGATTATCATTGAGTTGTTTTAATTCTTTTGTTTTAAAATCTACAATAAGTTCAAGATTGTCATTTAAGCTTTTTAGTTTTTGGTGTTGTTTTATTTCTTGAGTTATATCTGTTAATGTAACAATTATATAAGGTTTATTTTCATCTTCAAAGCTACTTAGATTTACATTTAAAGTAAAATGATGAACTACTTCTTTTCTTTTAATTGCTGCTTTGAATTTTCTTGTTGGATTGTCTAAAATATATTCTGCCCAATTCTTCCCATCATAATCTTTTTCTATTACATATGAATCATCTAGCATTTCTATAAAAGTTTCACAAATACAATCATAATCTTTTTTATAATCATCTAAAGATTTATAATCATCAAAGAAAACTAAAAGTTCTTTATTTGCATTTTGTAATTTTTCTCCATCAGTAATAACAATAATATTTTTTTGAGAATCTAGTATTATCTGGTTTCTACTCTCTTGTAGTTTTATTTTTTTTAGATTTTCTTTTAATTCATTATTTAGTTTTTTTATACTGTTTGAGTAGAGATAATAAGTTAATAAACTAATTAAAAAACCGATAATAATGATAAACATAACAACATAACTTATTGAGCTTATTTTAAATGATTTAATACTATCTAGGTTGATATCTTTTAGCTTTTTTGTCATTATAACGTAGCCTATGACATCTTTATTTAGTTCAATAATTGAGAATGTTGTTAATAGTTTTTCATCAATTAGTTTATAGTCTTTAATTTTTAATATTTTTTCTAGATTATTTTTTTTTATAGTGTCAATTAAATAATCTTTTGCATTTAAGTTTGCAATATAATAGTCTCCAATAAATTTTTTTGTAAAAGGATATGTTAATTTATCTTTATGTTGTTTATCTGCTAATACAATAGAGTCTATTTTGTCATTTTCTAAAATTTTTGTAATAGAGTTAAAATGAGTTATAATTTCAAGTATTCCAACCATATTACCTTCTGAAAAAATAGGTATCATAGACTTAAAAGTCATATCGTATCTTCCCACACTAATAGAAGTTTGAATCTCTTTTTTCTTTAAAATATTTTTTACATCAGCCCTAAAAAGTAAAGAGTCCTTTTTTGTTTTACTCCAGCTTCTATAAAAACTTTTTCCTTTTTCATCAAGTATTTGAAACCATACATTTTTAAAGTTTGTTTTTTCTCTTAGTTCCAAAGAAAAAGGTTTTAAGTTGATATTTGTACTATCTTTTGTTAAAAGTGCATTTAATATTTTTTTATCTTTAGCTGCTGATATTGCAAAAGCTAGAGTAGCATTTTTTTTATCTTCAATTAATGTTGATAAATTTTTTTTCATGTGATTTGATATTTGTGAATATTTTTGTTTTAGTAGACTTTTTTCTTCTTTTTGTATATATTTATAAGATATAAGAAAAATACCTATTGATATAAGTATATATAATAGTAGTGTTATTACAAGTTTAGTTTTTCCCATAAAAAATCTTTTTATAATAGTATTATTAATTATAAGATAAATTTATTAAAGAAAGTATAAATTTTTTTAAAATAATTTCTATAAAAAAAACCAATAAAAAAACTTTACTATGAATTAATCTTTTTTTGATAAAATTCGCACACTATGAATAATATTAAAAGATACCCAACAAAAAAAATTTATGTAGGTGATGTTGCAATTGGTGGTGATGCGCCAATTTCAGTCCAATCTATGACATATACTAAGACTTCAGATGTGGAAGCTACAGTTGAACAAATAAGAGCTTTACATTTTGCAGGAGCAGATATTGTAAGAGTAGCAGTTCCCGATATGGCTGCTGCAAATGCACTAAAAAGTATTAAAGAACAAACTTCTTTACCACTTGTTGCAGATATTCACTTTAATCATAAATTAGCTTTAATCGCTGCCCAGTCTGTTGATTGTATAAGAATAAATCCAGGGAATATTGGAAATAAACAAAGAGTAGCAGAAGTAGTACGCGCTTGTAAAGAGAGAGATTTACCTATTAGAATTGGTGTAAATTGCGGTTCTTTAGAGTCTCAATTTGAAGATAAATATGGACAAACTGCAAAGGGTATGGTAGAGAGTGCAGATTATAATATCAAATATCTAGAGGATTTAGGATTTGAAGATATAAAGATATCTCTAAAAGCATCAGATGTTCAAAGAACAGTAGAAGCATATAGAATGCTAAGACCTATGAATAATTACCCTTTTCATTTAGGTGTTACAGAAGCTGGAACACTTTTCCATTCTACAATTAAATCTTCAATTGCTTTAGGATCTTTACTTCTTGATGGTATTGGTGATACTATGAGAATTTCTATTACTGGTGAGCTTGAAAAAGAGATTGAAGTAGGGCGTGCAATATTAAAAGATGCAGGGCTTACAAAAGAAGGATTAAATATTATTTCTTGTCCAACTTGTGGGAGAATTGAAGCTGATTTAGTAAGTGCAGTTGCCGAAGTTGAAGAGAAAACAAAACATATCAAAACACCACTTAATGTTTCTGTAATGGGTTGCGTAGTTAATGCCCTTGGTGAAGCAAAATCAGCAGATGTTGCAATAGCTTATGGAAAAGGTACGGGTCTTATTATAAAAAAAGGTGAGACTATTGCAAAACTTCCTACAGAAGAACTTTTAGATAGATTTTTACAAGAAGTAGAAGAAGAAGCTAAAAAAGAGCAATAGCTTTTTCTTCACTTTTCCTTACTTAACTTTTAGTCTTACTTATAAAATAAATTTAGATACAATTTAGCCTTAATAATTTGGAGAATCAATGGATAGTGTATATAGTATTAATATAGAAAGAGCAGTACTTAGTTCAGTTTTATTTAACCCTGAAGAGATAGAAGATATATTAGGTGTTTTAAAACCAAAAGATTTTTATTTACCTGCACATCAAAAGATTTTCGATGTAATGATGAAACTTCATAGTGATGATATGCCTATTGATGAGGAATTTATTAGAAAAAGAATTGATTCAAAAGATGTAGATGATTCAATTTTACTTGAAATACTATCTGCAAATCCAATTACAAATACACTTGCATATGTACGAGAAATAAAAGATGGTGCAGTAAAAAGAGAACTTACTACACTTGCAACAACTATTAAAAAAGTTTCACTTGAAGATGAAGTAACAGCAAATGATGCACTTGATGTAGTTCAAGGCGAACTTTA
Source organism: Arcobacter sp. LA11 (assembly GCF_001895145.1). Classification (NCBI taxonomy): domain Bacteria; kingdom Pseudomonadati; phylum Campylobacterota; class Epsilonproteobacteria; order Campylobacterales; family Arcobacteraceae; genus Arcobacter; species Arcobacter sp. LA11. The sequence continues at coordinate 6,467 of NZ_BDIR01000022.1, forward strand.
TAAAATTTCAACAGATAGTGCAACTTCTGAATTAAAAGATATGGAAGTTATTACAGGAGATACTCTTTCTTATATTAAAAAAATGAAAGAGATGGGTAATAAACATCTAATTGGTGAAACAACTGGATTTTATGATTTAGATAAAAGAACAACAGGATTTAATGAAGGTGATTTAATTATTATTGCAGCACGTCCTGCTATGGGTAAAACTGCACTTGTTTTAAATATGGCTTTAAAAAATGTTGAAGCAAATAAAGGTGTAATATTTTTCTCACTTGAAATGCCTGCTGAACAATTGATGCTAAGAATGTTAGCTGCAAAAACTTCTATTCCTTTACAAAATCTTAGAAAAGGTGATATGGATGACAATCAATGGTCAAATCTAACTGCTGCTTTTGATGATTTAAATACAAAAAAACTTTTTGTAGATGATGGTGGAAGTATTAATATTAACCAATTAAGAGCAAGAGTAAGAAAATTAGCTCAAAATGAAGACAATAAAATCTCCCTTGTGATTATTGATTATCTTCAACTTATGCAAGGTGTTGGAAATAAAGATAGACATCAAGAAGTTTCTGATATTTCAAGGGGTCTTAAAATGCTTGCAAGGGAGATGAAAATTCCTATTATTGCACTTTCTCAGTTAAATAGGGGACTTGAAAATAGACCGGATAAAAGACCAATGTTATCAGACCTTAGAGAGTCTGGAGCAATTGAGCAAGATGCAGATATTATCATGTTTGTATATAGAGATGATGTATATAAAGAGAGAGATGAAGCACGAAAAGAGAAAGAAGCGAAAGATAAAGGTGAAGAGTATAAATCAACTTTCGTAAATAAACCTGTTGAAGAAGCTGAAATAATTATTGGTAAACAAAGAAATGGTCCTATTGGTACTGTAAAACTTGATTTCCAAAAACAACTTACTAGATTTATTGATAAAGAAAATTCTAATGAAGCACCTATTGAAGTTGTGTTTGAATCAGTTGTAGATACTAATAAAGAGACTCAAATAGACGTTCCAGATATTTTGTAGTAATTATAATATAATACATTTTATTATTATAAATTAAGTAAGCTATAGTTATAATCTTTTAAATTATTTTAAAAGGTTAAAATATGAAGAAAGCTTTTTCTTTGTTGGAACTTATTTTTGCAATTGTGATTATAGGGATTATTGCATCTTTTGCAATTCCAAAATATATGAATAGTAGAGATTCTGCTCTAGCATCTACTATAAAAAGAGATATAGTTACAACAACTACATCTATTCAAAGTTATTATTTAGTGAATAGAAAACTAGATAAAATATCAGATGCTATTACTTTAAATACTGCTAATTGGGTATTAACAGATAAAAAAATATCTTTTCTTGATAATGGTACAAATTGTATAGACTTAGAAGTAAAAGAGAGTAGTGTTTTGATTAAAATAATAAAAGATGCTGGAAATGTATGTAAAGCTTTAGATGAATTAGGTGTTAGAAATTTAGATATTGATTTAATATAGTTTTGATAGAATACATCTATATTTATACAAGGTAGATGTGTATGCAAAAAGCAATTTTCTTAGATAGAGATGGTGTTATTAATATTGAGAAGAACTATTTATATAAAATTGAAGATTTTGAATTTGTAGAAGGTGTATTTGAAACTTTACAATATCTTCAATCTTTAGAGTATAAACTATTTATTATTACGAATCAATCTGGAATAGGAAGAGGATATTACTCTTTAGATGATTTTGATTTATTAACTAACTGGATGAAAAAAGAATTAGAAAAATATGATATAAAAATTTCTCAAGTTGAATTATGCCCTCATGGACCAAACGATGGTTGTAATTGTAGAAAACCAAAAATAGGAATGATAAAAAATATTTTAAAAAACCATGATATTAATTTAGATAAATCTTGGTTAATAGGTGATAAATCTTCTGATATTAAATGTGCAAATAATGCAAAAATCACAAATACTATTCAAGTAAAATCTGGTCACAATTTTAATGAGAAAGAATCAATTGCAGATTATATTTGCCCAAGTATAAAAGAGGTTAAAGACATTATTTTAGATTAATACAACTTTATAAAACTATTATAGAGAATCATAATACTCTTTTAGATAAAATAAATACCTTTTAACAAATAATATTAAATTAGGAAAAAAAATGAGTTTGAGCCAAGAAGATAAAAAATTAATATTTGATTCAATAAGAGATATAAAGGACTTTCCAAAAGAAGGAATAGTATTTAAAGATATTACAACTTTACTAAATAACAAAGAAGCATATCAAGCTTTAATGAATCATTTAGAAGATAGATATAAATCTTATAATTTAGATTATGTTGCAGGTATTGACTCAAGAGGTTTTATTTTTGGTGCAGCACTTGCTGATAGGCTTAATATTGGTTTTGTCCCTGTGAGAAAAAAAGGAAAACTTCCAAGTACTACTGTATGTGAAAAATATGAATTAGAATATGGTTTTGATGAAGTAGAAATTCATTTAGATGCTTTTCCTAAAGATAATGCAAAGGTTTTGCTAATAGATGATTTAATAGCAACTGGTGGAACAGCAAATGCAGCGGCTAAATTAGTAAAGAATGTAAAGGCAGATTTAGTTGAAGTCTGTTTTTTATTAAATCTTACATTTTTAAAAGGTGATGAAAAGATCAAAGAACATGCACCAGTATATTCAGTGCTAGATATTTAGAAAAGAAGAGAATAATGAAAGAAGAATTTTATATACCAAAACCATCACCATTTGATCCAGATTCAAATGGGCACTTTGGAGAGTTTGGAGGAAGATTTGTTCCTGAAACTTTGATGCCAATTTTAAAAGAATTAGAACATGAGTATGAAAAATATAGATTTGATAAAGAGTTCTGGACTGAAGTTAATGATTTACTAAAAGATTATGTAGGAAGAGAAAATCCTTTATATTTAGCCAAAAATATAAGTGAAGAAATTGGTGCAAAAGTTTATTTAAAAAGAGAAGATTTAAATCATACTGGTGCACATAAAGTAAATAATGTAATTGCACAAGGTTTACTTGCTAAAAAACTTGGAAAAACAAAAGTAATAGCAGAAACAGGAGCAGGGCAGCACGGAGTTGCAACAGCAACTATTGCTGCACTTATGGGCTTAGAATGTACGGTATTTATGGGTGCAAAAGATGTAGAAAGACAAGAGTTAAATGTATTTAGAATGAAACTTCTAGGAGCAAAAGTTGTAGCTGTTGAAAGTGGAAGTAAAACACTTAAAGATGCTATGAATGATGCAATTAGATATTGGGTTACAAATGCAAGAGATACTTTTTATATCATAGGTACTGTTGCTGGTCCTCATCCTTATCCTGTAATGGTTAGAGATTTTCAAGCAATTATTGGTTATGAAGCTAGAAAGCAGATTTTAGAAAAAGAAAACAAACTTCCTGATTATGTAGTTGCATGTATTGGTGGCGGTTCAAATGCAATTGGTATTTTTTCTCATTTTTTAGAAGATAAAGAGACTACATGTATAGGAATTGAAGCTGGTGGACTTGGTCTTGATACTGATAAACATGGATGTTCTTTAGAAAAAGGAACTCCTGGTGTTTTACATGGACAGTGTTCATATCTTCTTCAAGATGAAGATGGACAAGTTTTAGAAGCACATTCAATTAGTGCAGGTCTTGATTATCCAGGAATTGGACCTGAACACTCTTTTCATAAAGATAACAGTAGTGTGGAATATGATTCAATAACGGATGAAGAAGCTTTAGATGCTTTTGTATGGTTATCTCAAAAAGAGGGAATTATTCCAGCTTTTGAAAGTTCACATGCAATTGCATATTTAAAGAAAGCAAAAGAAAGATTTAAAGATAAAATTATAGTAATTAATCTTTCAGGACGTGGAGATAAAGATATGGTACAGGCAAAAGATATTTTGCACTTTGATTAGGATTTTTAATGAAAACAAAATTACAAAATAACTCAGGAAAAATACTATTCGTAGTTGTTGCTCTGTTTGTTATCTTTTTAGGTTATAACCTTTATATTGCGCCAGTTGAAGGTTTTGAAAATAAGTTTGTATATCTTTTAAAAACATATGGATATATAATTTTATTTGCATGGAGTATACTTGAGGGTGAAGCTGGTCTTGTTATGGCTGGTTTATTATCTCATACTGGTGATATGAATATGTATATAGCTATATTTATTGCAGGTCTTGGTGGTTTTACAGGAGATCAAATATATTTTTATATTGGAAGATTTAATAAATCATATGTACATAAAAACTTTAAAGGTCAAAGAAGAAAATTTGCCTTAGCTCATTTATTACTTGTAAAATATGGTTGGCCAATTATTTTTGTACAAAGATATATGTATGGTATGAGAACTATTATTCCAATTTCAATTGGACTTACAAGATACAATGCAAAAATGTTTGCCTTTATTAATTTAATTTCAGCATGGTGTTGGGCAGCAATTACTATTGTCCCTGCTTGGTATTTTGGTGAAGAGATTTTAGTTGTATTAAAATGGGTTAAAGAACATTGGTATTATGCAGCACCATTAGCTGTATTCTTTGGTGGTAGTATTGTTTACTATTTCCATGCAGTAACAAAGAAAAAGGAGAAAAATTTTGAAAATTAATTTAATTGAAAAAAATATAAAAAAAACAAAATCAGATATTGAAATTATTATTGTAAGTTCTATAGAAAAAGTAGAAGATAAAAATATTTTAGAGACTTTAGGTTTTGAGCCTAAAGATGAAGCGGTAATATTATTACCAGAAGCAAGAAAAATATACGTAGGTTGTGAAAATAGTGATTACGATAGTATTGCTATTGCTGCATCTGCTGGAATTAAAAAATTTAATTCAACAAAATTCAAAAATGCTAAGATTTCATTAGAAAAATTATCTTTAAAAGCTTTAGTAGAAGGTGCTTCATTAGGTTCATATACTTTTAATAAATATAAATCAAAAAAAGAGAAGTCTAAAAAACAAGAATTAAATATTTGTGTAGATAAAATCACTTCTAAATTACAAAAAACTTTAAATGAATCAATAGTTATCTCAAATGCAGTTAATAGAACTAGAGATATGGTTAATACTACGCCAGAAGATTTTTATCCAGGTGTTATGGCAAATGTTGCAAAAGATATTGCAGACGAGTCAAATCTTCATTGTAAAATTAGAGGTGAAGAGTATTTAGAAAAAAATGATATGAACGCAATGCTTAGTGTAGGACGAGCTTCTGTTCATGAATCAAAACTTATTCATTTATCATATAAACCAAAAAATGCTAAAAAGAAAGTAGTATTAATAGGAAAAGGCTTAACTTATGATTCTGGTGGTTTATCTTTAAAACCCGCAGATTTTATGGTTACTATGAAATTAGATAAAAGTGGTGGATGTGCTGTTCTAGGAATTATGAGTGCTATTGCAAAATTAAATCTTCCTGTAGAAGTTCATGGTATAGTTGGTGCAGTAGAGAATATGATTGGTGGAGATGCATATAAACCTGATGATGTATTAACTGCTAAAAATGGGAAAACTATTGAAGTAAGAAATACAGATGCTGAAGGTAGATTAGTTCTTGCAGATTGTTTATGTTATGCACAAGAAGAGATTAAAAATATAGATTATATTTTTGATTATGCAACACTAACAGGTGCTTGTGTTGTTGGAGTAGGGCAATATACAACTGGTGTTATGGGTAATAATACAAACTTAAAAAGAGAAGTAGTTGCAAATGCTTTAGATGCTGGTGAATATGCTACTTCTTTACCTTTCAATAGATTTTTAAGAAAAACTATTAAGTCTGAAGTTGCTGATATTTGTAATGTAGCAAGTACAAGATATGGTGGGGCAATTACAGCAGGTTTATTTTTAGAAAACTTTATAAGTGAAGAAAATAAAGAGAAATGGGTTCACTTTGATATAGCTGGACCTGCATATGTTGAAAAAGCTTGGGGATATAATCCTTATGGTGGAAGTGGTGCAGGAGTTAGAATGACTCTTGAGTTCTTAAAAAATATACAAAAATAAGTTTAAATATTAAAAAATTAAAAAAGGCCAAGAATATGATTAAAATTGAAAAAAAACCAAAGATTTTAGTAATTGGTGATCTTATGATAGATTCTTATTTAATGGGAAAGTGTGAAAGAATTTCTTTAGAAGCTCCAGTTCAAATTGTGGATGTAGAAGAAGAAAAAACTTTACTTGGAGGAGCTGGAAACGTAATTCGAAATCTTACTTCTTTGGGTGCAAAAGTAAGTGTAATGTCTGTTGTTGGAAATGATGATACAGCTGTATCTTTAAAACATATGTTAGATGAGTTAGAAACTAAATCTTTTTTAATGGAACAGAAGGGGAGAAAAACTTCAAAGAAAACTAGAATTATGGCATCTCATTCTCAAGTTTTTAGATTTGATCATGAAAGTAAAAATAATATATCTTTTGATAATGTAAAAAAACTATATGCTAAATTACAAGAAAAAATAAATGCATATGATATTATCTTACTTGCTGATTATGGTAAAGGTGTATTAACAGCAGACTTTACACAAAAAATAATTACTTATGCAAATAAAAATAATGTGAAAGTAATAGTAGATCCTTATGGAGATAATTATGACAAATATAAAGGTGCTTATTTATTAATTCCAAATAAAGATGAAGCACAAGCTGTTACAGGTATTACAATTGATAATAATGATAGATTATTAGAAGCGTTAAAAGAATTAAAAAACAAATTTGAGATGCAAACAGCTTTAATTACATTAAGTGAAGAAGGTGTTGCAGTATTAAAAAATGATAAGCTTTCTATAATGCCTACAGTACCTTTAGAAGTATTTGATGTTACAGGTTCAAGTGACACAGTATTAGCTTCTATTGGCTTTGCATTAGCTTTAGATAATGATATTCATACTTCAGTTGAGTTTGCAAACTTAGCTACAGGTGTAGTATTAAGAAAATTTGGAAGTGCAACTGTAAGTTTAGATGAAATTCAATCTGACCAAGTTTATTTAGATAGAAAATTAATAGAAAAAAATCTTAGTTGTAAACTTAATTAAAAAAAGAGGAGCTATCTTCTTTTTTTAATAATTTTTTTATTATTACTTTATTTTCAATTAGTTTTAATTATTTTTAACTATTTATTGATATAATATATAATGAAAATTTTATTGATATTTTTTTTAACATTTACATCAGTCTTTGCAAAAAAAATTGAAGTAAATTGGCATATAACAAAATTTCCACCGTTTATGAATATTAATGATAAGCATAAAGATGGAATTTGTATAGATGCTATGAATACGGCTATTAATAAATTAACTGACTATGAACATAAAATTTCTATGGTTCCATTTTCTCGTACGATGGAAGAAATTAAAACATCAAATTTAATTTGTGCTCCATGTTTATTAAAAAATAAAGATAGAGAAGATTATATATATTTTTCAAAATCTTTTACTGCACTTGCAATGCAACTTGGTTTAGTTGTAAAAAGTAAATCAATAGAAAAAATTAAAAAATATATTTCTAATGAAAATGATGTTGATTTAGAAAAACTATTAGATTCAAATATCTTTAAATTAGGTATTGCAAATGGTCGCTCTTATAGCTTTGACATAGATAATATTATAAAAAAATATGAAGGTAAAAAGAATTTATATAAAAGGTCTGGAGCTAATATTTCAGATGGATTCATACAAATGATGATAGTTGATAGAGATATAGATGGAACAATAATTTACAATACAAAATTAGATATATTATTAAAAAAATATAAAAAAGAATTAAAAAAAGACTTTGTTTTTATAAAAATAAAGAATCTTCCTAATTTTAATCACGTATATATAGGGTGTTCTAAGAGTAAAGATAGTCAAGAGTTCATCAATAGTTTAAACAATAATATTTTAGATATACGAGAATCTGCTATATCCTTTCAAAAAAAAATGAAAAGAGAAGACTCCAAATATATAGATATGATTATTCCTACTTGGGATGAAATGCTTAAAAGTAAAGATGATTTCTAATGAGATTAATTTTTTTAATCTTAACTTTTGTTAGTTTTTGTTTTGCTCATGATGAAAATCATGAAGTCAATTTATATTTAAAATCAAAACATCAATTTCAATATGCAGGTTTTTATATTGCTAAAGAAAAAGGTTTTTTTAAAGAATATGGTCTAGATGTTCATATAAAAGAATCAGAAAAGGCTATAAATACTACAAATTTAGTTTTAGAAAATGATAATTCATTTGGAATATCCGATTCAATCTTAATTTATGAAAAGATGTTAGGAAAGAAGATTTCCCCTTTAGGTGCAATTTTTCAACATTCTCCTTTGATTTTTTTAACATTAGAGAAATCTAAAATTAATACTCCTAGTGATTTTGAAAATAAAAAAATTATGTTAGATTTAGAATCCAATGATAATACTTTAGTTAATACAATAAAGAAGAAATATAATTTAACTGACAAAAAATTACAAAAAATACCAACTTCAAATGATATAAATGATCTTATTTCTGGAAAAGTTGATATTTATGCAGCATCTTTAATCAATGATATTTTTTTATTGCAAAAAAAAGGTGTAGAGTATAATTATATTTATCCTTTAAATTTTGGTTTTGACTTTTATGGAGATATCTTATTTACTTCAGAATCAAATATAAAAGCAAATCCAAAAAGAGCAAAAAACTTTTATAAGGCCTCAATGAGAGGTTGGAAATATGCTTTTGAAAATATTGATGAAACGATAAAACTTATTTTAAAAAAATATAATACTCAAAAATTAAGCTATGAAAACTATTTATATGAGGCAGAAGTTTTAAAAGATTTATCAGAAGTTGAAAAGGGAAACTTAGGAAAATTAGAATTAAAAAGAATTAATCATATACTAAGTACGTATTTTCTTTCAAAAAATGATATTACTTTGGAAAGTATAAATGATTATGATTTTAGTTTATCTCTGGATAATAATTTAAAAACTACTAAAAACGAATATAGTAATGAAAATGAAGAGCAGTTAATAAAACTTATAAAAAAACCTTTTTATGAAATGAATATTGAACAGATAAAAAATATTTTTGAAGTCTATTTGCAAAAAGATTACATGATTGCTCTACAATTATATGATAGTTTTTTGGATGAAGTAATTTTTACTTCATGGATAGATGAAAATAAGATTTTGCATAAAGAGATGAAGAAGTATCATAAGAACTTTAATCCAAGTAAAATATTTCAGGAGAAAGAGATTATTATTAATAATAAGAAAATTGGCTATTTAAGAATTTATTATAAAAATAGTATGGATTTTACTCCTTCAGAATATGAATATTTAAAAAATAAAAAAGTTTTGAAATTTTGTACTAGGAACTCTTTCCATCCATATTCTTTTTTTGAAAACAATAAATATAAAGGAATTATAGTTGATTTTATGAAAGTTCTTGAAAGTAAAATAAATGCAAAAATTGAACTTGTGAGAACTAAAAACTGGGATGAATGTTTATCTTATGTGGATAAAGGAAAAGTTGATTTTTCTTCTATAATCTTAAGTAAACCAAATGTTTTTGAAAATTTAGAGCCAACAAAACCTTATTTAACAGGGCATCTAGTTTTAGCAACAAGAATTGATGAACCTTTTTTAATTGATATAGAAAAAATTGAAGATAATATTATAGGTATAAATTCATATTCAAAAAATATTAAACAGTTTATACTTAATGAGTATCCATATTTAAAATTGAAAGAGTTTAATGGAACAGATGAAGGATTAAAAGCTTTAGCGGATAATAAAATTTATGGATTTATTGATGTTTCTTCTTCTTTGGCATATAGAATACAAAATAAGTATGCATATGAATTAAAAATTATGAATAGATTAGATGACAGTGAACATGGTGGAAGTATGGGTGTTAAAGTAGGAAATAATATTTTACTTTCTATTTTAAATAAATCCATAGATTTAGTTTCTGACAAAACAAAAAGAGAAATTAAAAATTCATGGATTTCTATTCAACATGAAAAAACTATTGATTATAGTTTAATTTTAAAAATACTTGTTGTAATAGGTATTTTATTTGTAGCTTTTATGTATAGACAGTTTTTATTAAAAAAAGTAAATAGAGATTTAAAAAATGCAGTGAGACATGAGTTAAGAAAAAATAGAGAAAAAGACAAATTGTTATTTCAACAAGCAAAGTTGGCAAGTATGGGTGAAATGTTAAATAATATTGCTCATCAGTGGAGACAACCATTAAATGCCATAAATTCCAATGTTGCTGTATTAGATTCTATATTTATGAAAAAAAATATCATAGATAATAATTTAGAAAAGAATTTAATTGAAATTGAAAATCAAACAAAATATATGTCAGAAACAATTGAAAGTTTTAGAAATTTTTTTAATCCTGAAAAAGATAAACAGTTTTTTTTAATTTCAAATGCAGTTGATGATGCTATTAGTATAATAAATTATAATTTTAATAGACTAAATATACGCATTAGGATTTTTAATGTAAATGATACTTTGATTGAAGGTTATTTAGGAGAGTATATTCAAACAATAATATCAATTTTAAATAATTCAAGAGATGCATTTGTTTCTAAAAAATGTGAAAATGCAGAAATAAATATATATATAGATGAAATGATTATGATTGAAGACAACGCTGGTGGAATTGATGAAAAAATTATAGATAGAATTTTTGAGCCTTATTTTACAACAAAGCACAAAGATAAAGGTACAGGTACTGGTTTATATATGGCAAAAATGATAATAGAACATTCAATGAATGGAAATTTAAGTGTCGAAAATATTAAAAATGGATGTAGATTTAAAATAAAGGTTTAAAGATGAAAGATTATTACTCAGTTTTATATGCAGAAGATGATAAAGATGTTAGAAAAAATTATGTTTTATATTTGGAAAATTATTTTGAAAAAATATATGAAGCAAGCAATGGTAGAGAAGCATTAGGCATATATAAAGATAGAAAACCAGATATTTTATTGTTAGATATAACAATGGAAGAATTAAATGGTTTAGAATTAATAAAAGTTATTAGGAAAGAAGATAAAGAAACTCCTATAATTATATTAAGTGCACACTCTCATAAAGAGTTCTTATTTGAAGCTGTGAAGTTAAATCTTGTTGATTATTTAATTAAACCTGTAAATAGAAATGAATTTAAAAATGTGATTGAAAGTACTATAGAAAAGATAAGCCAAGAGAAGTACAAAGGAGAAGATGACAAAGTTATTATTTCAAAAGCATGTTATTGGGATAAACGAACAAGAATGTTTTTTAATAAAAATAAAATTGTAGATTTAACAAAAAATGAAAGAATATTATTTGAACTCTTATTAAATAAAAAAAATCAAATTGTAAAACCTTCAGATATCTCTTCTTATGTGTGGGATGACTCTTCTTCAAGTAATGTAAATGATGCAAGTATTAGAAATCTTGTAAAAAGATTAAGAAAAAAACTTCCTGTTGATATTATTCAAAGTATATATGGAAGTGGATATTTATTAAGTTTTTAAACTGTTTAAATGAAGAACTTTTATATTTTATTAGTTCTTTATTTATAATTGAAAGCTTGGAGTTAGTTTACATCCAAAGGCAGGTATTGTTTCAATAAATCTATATTCTAGTTTAACTCTAAGTCTATATATTAAAGTTCTTAATGTACTGTTTGAAACAGGACAGTCTGGCCAAATATTATATTCTATTTCTTCAAAAGTAATTATTCTTCCTTTTGCTTCAATTAAAATTTTTAAGAGATGCCTTTCTTTCACACTTAACTTAATAGGCGTATTTTTATAATATAAACTGTGATTTATATGATCATAGTAATAGTCAAATCCAATGTGAACACAGTTATTATTTATTAATTCTTGCTCTTGTTTACTAATTTTGTATAAACCAAGCATAATTGTAGATTTTAATTCTTCTCTTTTAAAAGGCTTTGATAGATAACCAATAGGGTTTGTTTCTATCGCTTTTGTTATTGTTTTATCATCAGAGTCTGCTGTTAAATAGATTATGGGAATATCTTTTATTTTTTGAATATCTTGAGTTGTTTCAATTCCATTTTTACTATTTTTTAGATTAATATCCATAAGTATTATATCTGGCATTTCTTCTTTTACACTAGTTATTGCATCAATATTATTTGTAACTGTATTTGTGACTTGAAAGCCTAATTTAGTTATTGTATTTTTTATATCCAATGCTATTATAGTTTCATCTTCAACAATTAATATTTTTGTTTTATACATATTTATTAAAATATCACTTTTTATTATTTATGATATTGTACACAAAAAACAATAACATTATTATCAATTCTTATATATTTATAGTTAATAAAATTAATTTTGTGACGCTAGTTGTGACACTAATAAGTTATTATAGTAATAAATAATTTAAAATATGGGTAATATAATGTCTGAAGAATCTTTGATAAATGAATATACATCTCTTAATAAAGAATTAAAGAAAAATGATCGTTTCATGCAAAAACTTTTAGCTTTACTTTTTTTATTTATTTTTATTCTTTTATTAATTTATGTAATTAATATAATTAATAGTACAAATACAGAGATATTAAATCTTTCTATTTTTAATAGTTATACTATTTCAGAAGAGAATATTTTATATTTTAATATCACATTATATAGTACTTTTTTTATACTTCTTATTTTTATCTTTACAGTTTTATATGGTCTAAGAAAAAGAGACTATTTAGTCTCTAGAATCTTAGAAATAAGTGATTTATTAAATGATACTTCTTCTAAAGCTTCTTCAAAAATTTAATTAATAAATATGTTTTTTATTAATTTAAAAAAACTTTTTTAAAAAATTTGGATGCAAAATTTGGATTGTATGAAATAATTAAGAAAGGTACATTTAGTGAACCATATCCTTTCATTTCTTTATAAATATCAACTCCACCTAACTTTTTAAATAATTTCAAATGATCTTTTCTTATTCCTGAAAGTGCAATATCTATATCATTGTTAATAAATACATTATATATACCACACATCAGGTATTTAAATTCTTGATTTAATCCTGCTCCTCTATGTTTTACCACATTTCTTGATATTTCACCAATACAGTTATATTTTTTTCTTACATCATCAAATTTAATTTTACCTTCTGTTGGTAAACCCTCTTCAGAATCAAAGATTAACCTTATTGAACCGCTAACTTCTTTATTATTTTTATAATATATTATTGCAGAATGTGTGTCAAATTTGTCAAAGTTTAATCCTTCTATTGTATCAGGAAATTCTTCTTGGTAATTTATGTCTGTATAGACATCACTTCTTAATTTAAATACTTCAATTAGCTCTTCTGCGGTGGTTGTAAGTTTTAGGTTTTCACCAGGATAGTTCCAACATAGTTTTTTGTTAAAAGATATTGTTTTCTCGATAATACTTTCTAAAAAAATACGTTTATTAAAAATCTCTAATGCTTTCTTTTGTTCATTGTAGAAACTTTCAGGAAGATAATTTATCTTCTCTTGAATACTTCTATTTAGAAGTTCTTGTAGTTGGTTTAGTGATACATTTTTGTTTATGTTCGTCATTTTTTGTCCTTTTTTAGGACAAATTGTATATGGCTTGTGTCACAGTTTCTGTCACAGAAACTGTAGTTTATTAGTTAAATATAAATGTTATATCAGAAGTTAGGTGTTAGTTTACATCCCATAGATGGTATAGTTTCGATAATTTTGTATTCTAGTTTACCTCGAAGTCTATAAAGTAGAGTTCTTAATGCACTATTTGTTACAGCTACATCAGGCCAAATATAATATTCTAGTTCTCTAAATGAAACGATAGCTCCTTTTGCTTCTACTAATATTGTAAGAAGTCTTTTTTCGTTAATACTAATTTTTATAGGTATATTATTAAAGAAAAGTATTTCATCTTCTAGATTATAATAATAGTTAAAACCTAGATATGTACATTTAGTTTTAGTATTAATATTATTTGACATATTAATTTTATAGAGACCTAGAAGTATAGTGGATTTTAATTCATCTCTATTAAATGGTTTAAGAAGATAACTAATAGGATTAGTCTCTATTGCTCTAGTTATTGTTTCTTCATCTGAATATGCAGTTAAGTATATCACAGGAATGTTTTCTATCTTTTGAATTTCTTTTACGGTTTCAATACCATCCTTACTATTTTTTAGGTTTATATCCATTAATATAATATCTGGTTTATTTTTGATTATACTAGATATTGTTTCATCAAAATTTTTAACACATCCAGTCACTTCATAATCTAGATTGATTAATGCTTTTTTTATATCAAGAGCAACAATAGATTCATCTTCGACAACTAAAATTTTATTTTTTTTCATTTTCTAGCCAACTTATTGTTGTTATTACACCATTTGATGAATTAATATCAATTTCTCCATCTAGTTGTTCTGTAGTTAATGTAGTAACTAATAATAATCCTAATGAATTAGATGCTATATTTTGATCATAACCAATTCCTGTATCTTTTACCTCTAACGTAAGTCTATTAATATTTTTGGAAAGTTTTATATTTATTGAGCCATTATTTTGAGGAAAAGCATATTTAAAAGAATTTGTAATTAACTCATTTAATATAAGTCCACAATATATAGCCTGTTCCATTTCTAAATCACATTCTATACTAAGATTTAATTTAATATTATTTTCATAACTGGATCTGACTTCATCAATTAAAGTTTCAAAATATTCATAAGCATTTACATGTGATATATCATTTTGACTATATAATAGTTCATGTAAATGACTCATTGCATTGATTCTATTTTGTATTGTAAGCAATATATCTTGTAATTTAGTATCTTTAATTTCGTCATTTTGTAGTCTAATTAAAGAAACAATAGTTTGCATATTGTTCTTAACTCTATGATTTAATTCTTTTAAAAGTAGGTTTTTTTCACTCAATGTTTTTTGTAAACTTTTTGTTTTCTCATCAACCTGTTTTGATAATCTCTTTGTTTCACTTTTCTGTTGTTTAATAAGTTTCTCATCCATTTCATTCTTCTCTTTTTGTAAGCTATTAATTTTATTTGCAAGTGCAATAGAAAATACGATAGCTTCCGATACAAAAGATGTTTCAATTAAATAAGGTATGTATGTATGAATATTGAATATTCCTGCACTTGATAAATACATCAACATTCCAGATGTTAAGAAAATTATCCAACCAAAAAGAATGAAATATGCTTGTTTATTTTTTTTAATAACTGCATAAAAAGTAAAATACATCAAATAAATAAGTAGTAACATGGTTATACTATTTCTAAATTTATCATAATTATCTGTGAGTAAAAAAAATAGAATTGAAATGGGAATTAGTATAAGAAATCCATTTAATATTTTATTATGAATTTTATATTTTTCTGTTTGTAAAAAATATTTAGTAAAGAAACCTAATGCATAAACTGGAAGGGCAACGACAACTGATGCAAGTTCTATAATAAAGCCCATACTTTCAGGGCTTAACATATGTGTTTTTATAAAGCCTACATAAATCAGTTGATGTAAGATTATTCCAAAAATGTAAAGAACATAATAAAGATAACTAACATCTTTTGTAAAAAAATAGATAAAAAGATTATATATACCTAATATAAACATC
>NZ_BDIR01000023.1 GCF_001895145.1 Arcobacter sp. LA11
TTTTTATCTTTTATATTATGCATTGCATCATACGCAAAGTTAGCAATTACTTTAAATTCACCAAAGATTAATCTATTTTGATTAATTCTTGTATCAGTTTTTTGTGTTTCTTTTAAATATTTACCAATTTCTTTTACATCATTCACAATTAATATAGTTGCATTTTTATAAATAAAGATTGAATAAAGTACTAACATTATAGTTAAAGATAGTATTTGAAGAATATAATTTGAGATTTTTTCATCATATTCTAATCTCTTCTCTTTTACAACTTTATCTATATCATCTAAATATACTCCTGTTCCTATAGTCCAATTCCATGGTTTATATGATAATGCATATGATATTTTTAAAGCTTCTTTTTTTATTTCGGGTTTATACCAAATATATTGAACATAACCACCATCTTTTTTTTGGGAGATATCTATTACTTCTTTTATTACTCTTTTGCCTGTAAGATCTGTAAATTCATAAAGGTTCTTTCCTATATTTTTGTCAGATACTGGATAATATATTGAAGTTCCATCAAATTCATATATAAAGATATAATCATTTATATCTTTTTTATCTCTCATTTCTTCAATTGAATTTAACAGTTCATTTTGTATCTCACGTTCTGTTTTTGTATCTTTAAATTTTTGATGATAATATTCTATAAACTTTAAAGTCTTTTTTATATCTGCTTTGATTAAATCTTTCTGTTTTGTTGAGAAGTCAGTTTTTATAATATCAATTTTTTCTTGGAATTCATCAAAAGCATTTTCTATGATAATAAAAGTAAATGAAGAGGTTAATATAACAATAAAAACAATACTATATAAGATTAGATGGTATAAAGATTTAGCTTTAATCATAAAGAAATTATCCTTGAGTAATATAAACTAAGGATAACGCAATTTTAATAAAAAGATTATAAATAATTAAAGAAAAAAGATTAATGATTTTGTTTAAAGTAAGTGGCGCGGTTGACGAGACTCGAACTCGCGACCTCCTGCGTGACAGGCAGGCATTCTAACCAACTAAACTACAACCGCACACTTAAATAATAAGAAGTACTTGTCAAGGTACTAATGGTGGTCGATGCAAGACTCGAACTTGCGACATCTACCTTGTAAGGGTAGCGCTCTACCAACTGAGCTAATCGACCAATGGTGACCCCTAGGAGACTCGAACTCCTGTGATTGGAATGAAAATCCAAGATCCTAACCGCTAGATGAAGGGGCCATCGATAATTAAAAATTTTAAAACCAGATTTTTGAAACTGGTGACCCGTAATGGATTCGAACCATTGGCCACCTCCTTAAAAGGGAGATGCTCTACCAGCTGAGCTAACGGGTCAACAATAATAAAAATAATAAAGTGGCGCGGTTGACGAGACTCGAACTCGCGACCTCCTGCGTGACAGGCAGGCATTCTAACCAACTAAACTACAACCGCACATTTATTATAATAAGAAGTACTTGTCAGAGTACTAATGGTGGTCGATGCAAGACTCGAACTTGCGACATCTACCTTGTAAGGGTAGCGCTCTACCAACTGAGCTAATCGACCGATGGTGACCCCTAGGAGACTCGAACTCCTGTGATTGGAATGAAAATCCAAGATCCTAACCGCTAGATGAAGGGGCCATCGATGAAATTAAATTTTTGTTAAACCAGTATTTAAAACTGGTGACCCGTAATGGATTCGAACCATTGGCCACCTCCTTAAAAGGGAGATGCTCTACCAGCTGAGCTAACGGGTCAGCTATTTTAAGAAATGTTCTTCTTAAAATGGACTGGAATTATAATAGGTTTTTCATGATTTGTCAAGGGTTTTTTGAAAAAATTTTGAAATTTTTTTCAAAGAGTATTTTGCCGCTTGAATTTGAACTTCTTTTCGTGTTCCATCAAAGGTGCAAATCTCTATATTTTGACCTATATTTTTACCTTTTATTCCAATTACAACTGTTCCAACTGGTTTACTTTTTGTTCCACCATTTGGTCCAGCAATTCCACTAACTGCAATTGCTAAATCAGCATTGAACTTTTTAATTACTCCTGTTAGCATTTCTTCTACAACTTCGATACTAACGGCACCATGTTCTAATAAAGTACTTTTTTTAACTTCTAACTCTTGTGTTTTTATATTATTTGAATAAGTAACTATTGAACCATTAAATATATCTGATGAACCAGAAATTTCAGTTATCATTGAGGCAATTAATCCTCCTGTACAACTTTCAGCACTAGTAATAGTTTTTTTATGATTTCTAAGTTGATTTTGAAACAAAATCATCTCTTCTTCATTAAATATAAAATCATACATTATAAAACTTTTTAAGGGATTTTAGTATGGGAAAAATCCCATACCATTTTGTTATTCTTTATCAGTTAATTCACTTAAGAATTTTTCTGTATCAAATGTTAAATTTAAATGTTCAGCAACTACTGCAATATCTCTTTCTGCATTACCTAAACAAGATGTTGCACCTGGAGATGGAGTCATGTTAAATAATATTCCACCACCTGGATTAATTGAAGCTTCACCTAACATTAATTTTTGTTTATCTTTATCAAGTACTTGAGGTCTTACTCCTCCAAATCCTTTTGCATATTCAATGTCTTCAACACTTAATGAAGGAACAATTTTTCTTGCATCTTGTACAAATAAACCTTTGTTTATCCCTGGAATTTCAAATAAGAAGTTTTTAAATACATAGTTTCTAATTTCACTATCTTTTAATAAGTCCCAGAAGATTTTAAGAATATTTCCATCAATATTCATTGTTTTTAGACATTGTCCAAGTGATTTAAGTCCTTTATATCTTTCTAATACAGGAAGAGCTAATGCAGTTGGTCCAAATCTAGTTTTTCCATCACATAAAATATCAGGGTCACCATGTAGTGCAGCAAAAGGAAGTTTTGGATTTTGTACCATGTAAACTTTTCCATTTAAGAATTCACCACTAGTAATATAGAATGATCCAGCCATAGATAAAGAACCCATATGTTTTCCATATCCCATTTTATGTGCTAAAAATAATGAGTGAGCACCTGCATTTACTACAACAAAATCAGCAGTAAAAACAGAACCACTTGTTGTTGTTAATTTATATTTATCACCAATTTTTTCTATATCTTCTACTTCAGCATTAAAGAATATATCTGTTACTTTTTCTTCTTCTTGTGCAGCTTTTGCTAATTCTTTAGTCATAGCTCCAAAATCTACTGTTGTATATTCACTTTGTGTACCCATTGCAACAATTGGTTCTGGTCTATCTTTAGTTTGTTCTTTATCTGCATAAACCAATTTAGGTTCAACTTCTCTAATTTTTTCTTTGTCCCATAATTCTAAATAAGGGAATAACTCTTTAAATTCATGATATCTATTTTTAATAAATTCTACTTCTTTTTCACCAACACCCAAAGCCATTTTTTGATGAGCAAACATAATCTTATCTTGTAAACCTCTTTGTAAACAAAACTTTTCAATCATTTTTGCAGTTCTTTTTGTAACATGAGCTTTTTCTAAAGTATAATTAGTCTCAATATCCCCTACGTGAATAGTTTGAGAGTTACTAGTTCCCTTAGAATTTAGCGTAGCTAAATCCTCATATTTTTCTAGCATACAGATGCTTTTTGCATCAGTGTATCTAGCTAATTCATAGAAAAGTGCTGAACCTGAAATTCCACCACCAACTATAATTACTTCATAATGTTTTGTATCCATTGATAATATCCCTATTTGTACTTTTAGATTTTATAGTAAAGATTTTAGCACATATATAATAATATTGTGCTAGAACTTATAATTAAAATTTATAATCTTTTATAAAATATGTTTTATAGTAACATTTTATAGGTTTTATAACAAAATATAAGGTGCCCAAAATGTGTACAATGGGAACAAGTGGTTACTAATTATGAAGAAAAATAAATACATTTGTACAATTTTTGTACAATCTTACACTATAATCTAATATGTTTAATTGGTTCCGTAAAAAAAATTTTAAAAAAAATAAAGAGATAAATATCTTTGTTTGTAAACATTGTAAATTAACATGTAGAGATTGTGAAAGTACATACTGTTTTTCATGTTTTGTAAATCCTAAAAATCCATGTCCCAGATGTGGTAAAACAAATGAATCTTTTGAACAAGAAAAAGATACTTAATATAGCTTATATAAATTTAACACTCATTTAGATATAATCTGCGATTTAAACAAATAGCAAATAACAATAGATAATTTAAGGTATTAGAAAATGGATTACAAAGATAGTTTATTACTACCAAATACGAAATTCCCGATGAGAGGGAATCTTCCTCAAAATGAACCAAAGAAGTACAAACTTTGGGATGAACAAAAAGTTTATGACAGAATGAAGATTAATAGAAAAGGTGCTCCTTCATTCACATTACATGATGGCCCTCCATATGCAAATGGGCATATTCACATTGGTCATGCATTAAATAAAATTTTAAAAGATATTATAAACAAATTTCACTATTTTGATGGAAAATCAATTAGATATGTTCCAGGTTGGGATTGTCATGGTTTACCAATTGAGCAAAAAGTTGAAGAGAAAATTGGTAGTACAAAGAAAAAAGAATTACCAAAGTCTAAATTAAGACAATTATGTCGTGACCATGCTACAAGATTTGTTGATATTCAAAAAGAAGAGTTTAAAAAACTTGGAGTTATAGGTGATTGGGAAAATCCATATTTAACTATGGATTTTAAATTTGAAGCAAATATTTATAGAGAACTTTGTTCAATTGCAAATCAAGGTTTATTAGTTCAAAGATCTAAGCCAGTTTATTGGTCTTGGGCAGCACAAACTGCATTAGCAGAAGCAGAAGTAGAATATGAAGATAAAACTTCTCCATCAATTTTTGTTGCATTCAAGCATGAAAAATTAGATGCAAGTGTAATTATTTGGACAACAACTCCTTGGACTTTACCTTCAAATACTGGTATTGCTTTAAATGGTGAAGAAGAGTATGTTTTAACTAGTGACAAATTTATTGTGGCTCGTAAACTTTATAATTCATTAGTAGAACAAGAAGTGATTTTTGGTGAAATTGTTGATTCTGTATGCCCAAAAGAGTTAGAAAACTCTCATGCAATTAATCCTTTAAATGGAAGACAATCTAAAATTATTTTAGGTGAACATGTAGAAATGGATGCTGGTACAGGTGCAGTTCATACAGCTCCTGGACATGGTGAAGATGACTATAAAGTAGGTCTTCAGTATGGACTTGATGTAATTATGCCAGTTGATGCATATGGTAAATTTGATGAAACTATTGTTAGAGAAAAGCTATTTAATGATACAGATAAGTATTTAGGTGTTCATGTATTTAAAGCAAATGAATTAATCTTAGAAGAATTAGGTGATGCTTTACTTAAACATGTTGATATTAGACACTCTTATCCACATTGTTGGAGAACTCATAAGCCTATTATTTTTAGAGCAACTAAACAATGGTTTATCTCTATTGATGACGAATATGGAAAAGAGAATAAAACACTTAGAGAAAATGCACTTCAAGTTGTAGAAGACTTAACTTTCTACCCAGAATGGGGAAGAAATAGACTAAGATCAATGCTTGATGGTAGACCTGATTGGTGTATTTCTAGACAAAGAGACTGGGGTGTGCCAATTGCATTCTTTAGAAATAAAAAGACTGATGAAATTGTATTTGATGAAAAAGTATTAAATTATACAGCTATGATCTTTGAACAAAAAGGTTGTGATGCTTGGTATGATTTAGAAATTTCAGAGCTATTATATCCAGGAAGTGGGCTTAACCCTGATGATTTAGAAAAAACTATGGATATTTTAGATGTATGGTTTGATTCTGGTTCAACTCAAAATGCAGTTTTAAGATCTAGAAATTATGATGCAGGAACTTTTCCTGCAGATATGTATTTAGAAGGAAGTGATCAACATAGAGGTTGGTTCCAATCTTCACTTTTAACTACTTTAGCATCTTCTGAAATTGCTCCTTATAAATCAATTTTGACTCATGGGTTCACTGTTGATGAAAAAGGTGAAAAAATGTCTAAATCGAAAGGAAACGTTGTTGCTCCTGATAAAGTAATGAAACAATATGGTTCTGAGATTTTGAGACTATGGGTTGCGATGAGTGATTATCAATCAGATTTAAAAATCTCTGATAATATCTTAAAACAAAATGCTGAACTTTATAGAAAGATTAGAAATACTGCTAGATTTTTACTTGCAAATGTTAATGATTTAGAAGAGATTGTTTCAGTTGATAAAATGGGAGTACTTGATAAATGGGTTCTTACTAGAGCTAATAAAGTATTTGATGAAATTCAAGCTGCATTTGATGTATATGAGTTCTCTAAAGGCTTAAATAAATTAAATAACTTTTTAGTTGTAGATCTTTCTGGTATTTACTTAGATGTATGTAAAGATAGATTATATTGTGATGATAAAAATGATATTCATAGAATTGCATCTCAAAGTGCAATGGCTATTATCCTTAAAAAACTTATTTCAACTTTATCTTGTATTTTAACTTACACGATGGACGAACTACTTACTTTTGCACCTGAATTTATTAAAGGTGATGCAAAAGATATTTTTGATTATGAAAAGTTTGTTTTACCAAAAGTTGAATCTAATCTTAATGAAGAAATATTATTATCTGCTAAAGAAAAATTTTCAGAAGCTATTGATACACTTAAAAAAGATAAGGTTATTAAGTCAACTTTAGAATTAATAATTTATACAAATGATGAAAATATTTTATCGTTAGGTGAAACGGAAGCATCAGATTGGTTCTTAGTTAGTTCAGTAACAAACAGTAAACAAAATACTGATATACTTGGACAATTTGAGATAGATGGTAAAGAGTTTGAAGTTTATAAGTCAAACAACGCAAAATGTCCTAGATGTTGGAAATTTACTTCAACTAAAGAAGATACACTTTGTAGTAGATGTGATAGCGTTTTAAATTAAAATGTTTGAACAAGAAGTAACGCTAACATTTATTTTTTCAACAATAGCTGTTATATTAGTTTGTACGGCTATTGGTATTTTATATGTTAATAAAAAAGCAAAAAAAGGTTAATAGAAAATGTTACCATTTAGTGATGAAGATTTAAGACCACCAGTAACTTCTATAGTTGAATCAAAAATTGCTCCAATGCTAGCACGAGATGGTGGAGCAATTCAACTTCTTGATATTATTGATGGAAGAGTTTTTATACAATTACAAGGTGCCTGTGTGGGATGTAGTGCCAGTGGAAGTACTTTGAAGTTTATTGTTGAAAAAGAGTTAAAAGCAGCAATTCATCCAGAACTTCAAATAGTAAATGTTCCAGCAGGTATGGAAAATAATTTACAGGAGCTTTAATGATAAACGAGAATAGATTGCTTAATGAAGCAAATGTCTTTTTCACTGAAAGAAAATTTGACAAAGCTTTATTTATATATTCACAACTATCATCAAACTTTCCAGATAATAAAGAATACCCTATTTATGCCCTTTTTTGTGATATTGCAAGTGAAGATGTTGACAAAGCAATATCTTTATTTGATTATTTTTCAATTGTAAAAGAAGAGAATATTGACGAAGCTATTACGTATGTAGAAGATGTTATCAATGCATATGATGGTGATGTTGATAAAATGATGGAAATATTACAAGATTTAAGTGCCTCTACGGTTGATACTTTAGATGCTATTAGATATGAAGATTTTAAAAGATTAATTGAATCAAGAGGTTCTTTTAGAGTTGCTTTTGAAGATATTATGTTTTCAACAAAAGTTGCAATAGAAAATAAAGAAGATTTTTTTGATTTTGTAACTAAGCTAATTGAAAATGATTTTAATACTACTGCATATTCATATTTAGATGGTTTTAATGAATACTTTTCATATGATACTAAAATAGAAGAATTATATAAAAAATTAGAAGAGAAGAAACTTGCAGTTAATCATAAATAATAAAATATTTACAGACAATTCAAAAGATGTTAACGAAAATTCAGTTTTTGTAGTTTCAAAACAAAATGAAAGATTTAAACAAGATGCTATAAACAATGGTTGTAAAGAAATTGTTGAGGCAAAAGATTTAAAAAATCATATTGATATTTCAAGTATTAAAATTATTGGTATTACTGGAACAAATGGTAAAACTACAACGGCTGCTGCTATATACTCTATTTTATTAGACCTTGGATATAAAGTTGCTCTTCAAGGTACACGAGGCTTTTTTATAAATGATGAAAGAGTTGAAGACTATACTTTAACTACTCCTGTACAACTTGGAAACTTTGCTCATATTCAAAAGGCAATAGAAAATCAGTGTGATTTTTTTGTTATGGAAGTAAGTTCTCATGCAATTGAACAAAAAAGAATCGAAGGTTTAGATTTTGAACTGAAAATTCATACTAATATTACAAGAGATCATTTAGATTATCATAAAACTATAGAAGAGTATATAAATATTAAGAACTCTTTTTTTAATGATGAATCAAAAAAATTGATAAATAAAGATGATCCTGTTATAAGATTTAATCCTATAAATGCCTCTTCTTATGGTATGGAAAATCCTTCAACATATAATGTATCTGCCTACTCATTTAAAAATGGTATGAATGTAATGTTTTCTAAAATAGAAGATATGTACTCTTTTTCTTCAACAATGATGGGAATATTTAATATTTATAATTTAATGGCTGCTGTTTCTAGTGTAGATATAGTATCTGATAAATCTTTAGAAGAAATATGTGAAGTTGTAGAGAATTTTGCAGGAGTTAGTGGTCGTATGGAAATTATATCTTCAGAACCACTTGTTATTGTAGATTTTGCACATACTCCTGATGGTATGAAAGAAGTTTATGAAAGTTTCAATGATAAAGATATTATTACAGTATTTGGAGCAGGTGGAGATCGAGACCAAGATAAAAGACCTATAATGGGACAAATCGCTTCAAACTTTGCTAAAACAATCATTGTAACATCTGATAATCCAAGGTTTGAAGATCCAGATTTAATTATTGAAGATATTTGTAGGGGAATTAAAAATAAAGATAATCTATTAGTTGAAGTGAATAGAAAAGAAGCTATTAGAAAATCAATTGAATTAGGATACCAAAATCCAAATAGTGTAGTTTTAATTCTTGGTAAAGGTGATGAGCCTTATCAAACAATATATGATAAAAAATTCCCTCTTGTAGATAAAGAAGAGGTTTTAAAGCATATCTCTTAGTGATATGCTTTAACGATTATCCCTTTATTATTTTTCTTAGATTTTACATAATAATTTGTAGGAGTTAAAACAGTATCCTCTCCTAATACATCTTTTATATACCATGTAGTTTCAAGTACTCTTTCTCTAGAAAGTCCCCTATACATATACTCTTTTACTCTATCTTGAAAAGTTTTATCCATATTTTTTATATTTGATTGCATTTTATCAAATATGATATTGTCATCTTGTGCAATTACTGGAATAATTTCAAATCTTATTGCATTTTTGTTTGCTTGTAAAAACTTTGTTAAATTATTTTTACATGAGCTTGTTGGAAATACATCTCCTGCTTTGAAGTTATAACATTTTAAGCTCTTAAATTTAGATGAGTTATAGTATTTTTTAAAACTTCTTTTATCTAGTTTTACAACTTTAGTAACTATCTTTTCTTTGATAACTTCTTTTATAATCTCTTTTGGTTTTTCTTCTTTTTTTATTTTTTCTACATTTTCTTGAACTTTTATTAACGGTTCTTTAATTACTGAATCATTTTTTATTGTTTCATTATCTTTTTGAATCTCTTTACTTTTTTCTATAATTTTTTCTTCATAAAATTTTTCTGTAGAGATTTCATTATTATTTGTTGTTAAACCTGAATTTGATAAATCTTCTTTGTTTACAAATAAATATATTACTACTAAAAAAAGTAATAATGCAATTGCTCCAACTAAATAAAGTAAAATATTTATATCACGATTTTCTTTTTTCTTATCTCGAACACTTGGAATAATGACTTTCTTATTTTTAACAGGCTCTTCTTTTTTTATTTCAACCTTTTCTTCTTTGACATCATTCTCAATAGGTTTTTTAATAGGTTCTTCTTTTATTGCTATTTCTGGATTGGTTTTCTGTGGCTCTTTGGGTTTTTCTTCTTGTGTAGGAGCTTCTTTTTCTTGCTCTTTTTTCTTTTGTTCAGCTTTCTTTAAAGCTGTAGCTTCAATTTCTTTTTTGAGTTTTTCTTCAATTTCTTCTTGTGAAATTGTTTGATTGAGTATTTCTTTTAGTTTTTCTGACTTATTTTTATCCACTTTTAGCCTTTACTCTCTATTTTTGAGATAAATAAACAATATCAATGATATGATAGCTAAAAATAATGGATAGAAGAATAAATACTCTTTTAAAGTTATTTTATTGTTATCTATTTTACTTTTTTCTAATGAATCAATTTGTTTATAAATATCATTTAAATCCTCTTTTGAATGTGCAATATATGCTTTTCCATCCGTTTCTTGAGAAATTCTATTTAGCATAATTTTATTAGATTCTCCAATACCAACACTATAAACTTTGATTGAGTGTTTTTTTAGAAGTTTTATTATTATATCTAAAGGAATAGTACTAGAGTTGTCTTCTCCATCGCTTAGCAAAATAACTATTTTTGATTTAGCTTTCGATGTTTTTAGAATATTTATAGCAGTTGCTAAAGAATCTATCATTGCAGTTTTATCTCCAACAATTCCCACTTCTAGATAGTCAATTATAGATTTTTGCGCTTCTTTATCAAAACTTAGTGGTGTTGCCATCATAACTGAACTTCCAAATACAACAATTGCAACATTGTCATTTACTCTTTTTGGAAGAAATTCTTTTACAATATCTTTTACAACTTTAAATCTATCTTCTCTTACATTTTCACGGTTTAGCCCTAACTCTTTCATTGAACCACTTGTATCTAGACTTAGAACTATATCTACCCCATCTTTTTTTATAAGTTGGGTATGAAATTGTTTATATGGAGACGCAAGAGCAATTATTGCAAAAATTATTGTAAAGTATTTTAAAATACTTATTAAAATAAAAGATTTGTGTTGATTTTTTTCTAGTATATTTAAATGAGGTATTATATATGTAGGTACTTTTGCTTTACAAAAAATTGAACAAATTATAAATGCAAGAATGATTATAAAAAAAATAGGGTATTCAAATTTTATATCTAGTAAATAATTAAACATCAACAATATCCATAAATCTGCCAAATAAGATTTTTACTTCATCACTTAAAGGTTCTACTTCTTTTTTGTATTTAAATTTTTCTAGTTCTTCATTTAGTTCATTAAAGAGATTTTTTTCTCTTTCATTTGATACTAAAAAACGAGTATATTTAGAAATCTCATAAGCAGATTTTTTAGACTCTTTTAAATCTATTTCTTTTAATATTTTATAATATTCTTTTCTTTTATTTTGTTTTTTATTTTTGAAATATTTATAGATAATAAATATAAGGCTTAGTAAAACTAAAATTGCTAATATTAATAATCCAAGAAAAATATAAAAACTTATATCTGGAATTTGTGTTATGTCTTTTATATCGTGAATTTTTAATTCATTCATTATCTCATCAGCCTTAAAAGTTTAGGAAGAGGTTCTTCATCTGTATAGATTTTTGTAAATCTTATTCCACAGTTTTGCAAATGTTCAAATAGTTTGTGATCATTTTCTCTTATATATTTTTCATACTTTTTTATAGTACCTTTATTTATATTTCCATCAAATGTTTCATTCGTAGAAGGGTCAACTAAATTTACATTTCCAAGTTCAAAAGGTTTTTCTTCAAATTTGTCTCTTGTTATTATTGCTATAATTTCATGTTTTTTAGCTAATACTCTTAAGTCTAAATTTTCTATATCAAAAAAATCTCCAACTAAAAAGATGATTGATTTTTTTCTAATATTTTTAAATAATTCATTTGTAATATTTTTATAGTTTGTTATTTTTCCTATTGTTTCATAATTGAATATTTTTTCATCCATTGTATTTACGGCAAAGTGTCTTTTTGATTTTTTTGTACAAATTTCTATCTTTTCATTTGCTATAAAAGATGTAAATGGATCCCCTTGTTTCACACAAGAATAACCAAGAATAGAACAAGCTTCTGTTATAAGTTCTTGTTTAAATCTTTTTGAACCAAAATAAACAGAACCTCCTAGTATTGGCACAATATTTATATTTAGTTCCTTTTGTGCATGGAAAACTTTTACATAAGGTTTTTTAAATTTTGCACTAATAATCCAATCTATTTTCTTAACATCTTCCCCATATTCATACTCTTTTAATTCTAAAAAGTCATATCCTTCACCTTTTAGTAAAGATGAATTATTTCCTATGATTTCAGAAAAAATTTGTCGTTTGGTTTTAATTATGATTTTTTTTAGTGTTTTATTCATACAAATTTATATCTATGGGATATCTATAGTCTCAATAATTTTTTGAATTAAAGAATCCACATTTATATCTATAGCTTCTGCTTCATATGTAAGTATGATTCTATGTCTTAATACATTTTTTATAACTAATGCAATATCAATAGGGCTTACATAATTATTCCCTCTTATAAATGCCATTGCTTTTACTGCTTTAAACATATCAATTGTTGCTCTTGGACTTGCTCCAAACTGGATATAGTCTTTAATTTCTTCTAAACCATAATTTTCAGGTTCTCTTGTTGCACATACGATATCAACTATATATTCTTCAAGTTCTTTATCAATATGAACATCAACAACTTCTTTTTTTAAGTCTCTTAAAATATTCTTATCTATAATTTTATTTAGTTCTAATATTTCATTTGAAGTAACTTTTTTAGCAATTTCATACTCTTCTTGTTTTGTGTTATATCCAACAACAATTTTAAACATAAATCTATCAAGTTGGGCTTCAGGAAGAGAATATGCTCCTTCTTGTTCAATTGGATTTTGTGTTGCAAGTACTAAAAATGGAGGCTCCACTGCAAAGGAATCATCTGCAATAGTTACTTGTCTTTCTTGCATTACTTCAAGAAGTGCAGATTGAACTTTTGCTGGCGCTCTATTTATTTCATCTGCAAGTAGAAGGTTTGTAAAAATTGGTCCTTTTTTGATTTTAAATTCGCCAGTTTTCATATCATAAATTTGCGCACCTATAATATCACTAGGTAAAAGATCAGGAGTAAACTGTACACGTTTAAATTGTAAATCAATAACATTTGCTAATGTTTTTACTGTAGTTGTTTTTGCAAGTCCTGGAACACCCTCTAGTAATATATGACCATTTGTTAATAATCCTATTAATAAAGCATCAATCATATCCTCTTGACCTATGATTACTTTTGATAATTCATGTTTAATTTCTTCAATTCTATTATTTGCCATTTTCACTTCTTTTTTAAAATTAAGGTATTTTATCAAATGTTATTATTTCAAAAGCTTAAGACCACTATTTTTAGCTTAAAGTAAAATTAAAGATACTTTAGATAAAATCACGTCTCTATTTTAAATAGAAACCTCACATGTGTCAATCCTGGTATGGGTTGTGTTAAATTATTGAATTTGACATTAAGGGACGCAGAGGCTAAACCCTAAAATATAAAACAAGGAAAAAACATGGTTACAATGAAAGACCTATTAGAATGTGGTGTACACTTCGGACACCAAACAAGAAGATGGAATCCAAAAATGAAAAAATTCATTTTCGGTGTAAGAAAGAATATCTATATTATAGATTTACAAAAAACGTTAAGATACTTTAGATATACATATAACGTAGTTAGAGACGCAGCTGCTCAAGGTGAAACAATGATTTTTGTTGGTACTAAGAAACAAGCTAGCGAAGCTGTTAAAAGAGCTGCAGAAAATTGTGGTATGCCATACGTTAACCATAGATGGTTAGGTGGTATGTTAACAAACTACGGAACAATTAAAAAATCAATTAGAAAATTAGAAGTTATTAAAAAAATGAGAGAAGAAGGTCAATTAGATCTTTTAACTAAAAAAGAAGCTTTAATGCTTACTAGAAAAGAAGTTAAATTAGAATTATATCTTGGTGGTATCAAAGATATGCATAAACTTCCAGACATGATGTTTGTATTAGATGCAGTAAAAGAAAAAATTGCAATTGCAGAAGCTAGAAGATTAGGAATCAAAGTTGTGGCTCCTTTAGATACTAACTGTGATCCAGACGTTGTTGATTTCCCAATTCCAGGAAATGATGATGCAATTAGATCTATTCAATTATTTTGTAATGAAATGGCAGAAGCAATGAATGAAGGTAAAGCTGCATTAGCTGAAGAAGAAGGTTCTGATGTTGAAGAAGCACCAGTATCTACTGAAGAAGCTGCAGAAGTTGTAGCAGAAGCAGTTGCTGAAGGTGAAACAGAAGTTTCTGAAGAAGTAAAAACAGAGGAAGCATAATTATGGCAGGGGCAACTCCAAAATTAATTAAAGAATTAAGAGAAAAATCTGGTGCAGGAATGCTTGATTGTAAAAAAGCATTAAATGAATGTGAAGGTAACATTGAAGAAGCGATAAAGTTTTTAAGAGAAGCTGGTTTATCTAAAGCAGCTAAAAAATCTTCGAATGTTGCAGCAGAAGGTATTATCACAGTTTTAGTTAACGAAGATAATACAAATGCTACAATGACTGAGATTAACTCACAAACTGACTTCGTTGCTAAAAATGAGCAATTCCTTAACTTAGTAAGTGGAATTACTGCGCATGCACAATCAAATGGAATTGCAGATGCTGAAGCTTTAGCTGCTTCAACAATTGAAGGTCAAGACTTCCCAACTTTCTTAAATGAAAAAATTGCTGTAATTGGTGAAAATTTAGTTGCAAGAAAAGTTTCAAATGTAAGTGGTGAAGTTGTAAATGCATATGTTCACTTAGGAAAAGTAGGTGTTATTTTATCTGCTACTTGTGATGATAGTGCACGTGAAAAAACAGTTGATTTATTAAAAAAAGTTGCAATGCATGCAGCTTCAATGAAACCAACTGTTATTGCTTATACTGATTTAGCTGCTGATTTTATTGAATCAGAAAATAAAGCAATTATTGCTGATATTGAAAAAGAGAATGAAGAGTTAGTAAGACTTGGTAAGCCTCTTAAAAATATCCCTGAGTTTGTTTCTAGAGTTCAATTAACTGAAGAAGCTGTTGCAGCTGCAGAATCTAGAATGAAAGAAGAATTATTAGCTCAAGGTAAGCCTGAGAAAATTATTGGAAACATCATTAAAGGTAAAATTAACAGATGGATTGAAGATAACTCTCAATTAGATAGAGCTCATGCTTTATTATCTCAAACTTACGTAATGGATGATTCAATGACTGTTGAGCAAGCAATTACTGCTTGTGACGCATCAATCAAATTAACAGAATATGTTAGATTTGAACTTGGTGAAGGTATTGAGAAAAAAGAAGAAGATTTCGCGGCAGAAGTTGCAGCGCAAATGTCTTAATAATAGAACTAACGAAATATAAATGAAGTTATAGTAATGAGTGAAAAGTTAAATAACCAATCACTCATTACTGATGACAAAAAAACTACTTTGCTTGAAGCAAAAAACTTATCTCACGAATTTGATTATAAACTTTTTGAAAATATAAATCTTACTTTAGAAAAAAAAGAATCTATTGCAATAATTGGTATGAGTGGTAGTGGAAAATCTACTTTACTAAATGTTTTATCGTCTTTATTAGAACCAAAAAGTGGTGAAATAATTTTTAATGATGAAAATATATATGCAATTAAAAAAAATAGACTCTTAAATATAAGAAGAGAAGATTTTGGTATAATATTTCAAGCACATTACCTTTTTAGAGGTTTTTCTGCAAATGATAATTTAGAAATAGCTACACTTTTAAGTGGTGAATCAATTGATGATGCACTATTAAAAAAACTTAACATTGATTTTGTAATAAATCAAGGTGTTGGTGAGTTAAGTGGAGGACAGCAACAAAGGTTATCTATAGCTAGGGTTTTAACTAAAAAGCCAAAAATTATATTTGCAGATGAACCTACGGGAAATTTAGATAAAGAAACAGCACAAGTTGTTTTAGATACATTAAGAGATTATATAAAAGAAAATGATGCTGGAATGATACTTGTTACACATGAAAACGACTTAGCAATGCAATGTGACAAAGTTTATAAATTGGAAAACTTACAACTTCAGGAGTTAAAATAAATGAACTTAATATTAATAACTAAAACTCCCATGGTTGAAAAAATTTTTACACTGATTTGTAAAAAATTAAATATTAATATATTAGTAAAAGATGATCTAAACATAGAAAATAGTGTAGATTTTATTATAGTAGATGAAGAGTTTGTAAATGATGACTTTAATAGTTTAAAACAGAAAACAAAAAAAATTGCAGCAATTACAAGTGAAGAACTTCCTTTTGATAAATCAAGAGATTTTATAATTAATAGGCCTTTTCTACCTACAGCATTAGAAGTATTATTATCTGAGCAAATGGCATTTATTGAAGAAGATAATCAAGTTATTGAAAATCCAGAAAAAGATATAAATGAAGAAGAATTAATGTCAAATTATGTGGAGTCTTTAGCTGACGATGTTGCTTATAATATAGAAGAAGAGAGTGATGAAAGTATTGTTACAATTGCTTCAGTAAATAATGGTGGAGTGTTAGATAATACTGAATTACATAAGATTAGTGATATTTTACATGATGATGATGTTCAAAATGAAGTTACGGTTGATGAAAATGATTGGAAAGATATTTCAGAGATTATAGATGATGCTTTAAATGAAGTAAGTGATTATGAATTTGATATGGACTCTAATGAGCCTATAAAATTAATTTTGAATAATTATAATATTAGTGAATTGAAACCTTTTTTACAAAAGTTTGATCAAAATGTGATAGATAGGCTATCAAATGGCGAAGATGTAGATGTAACACTTAGTTTAAAGGTAAATAAATAATGGAAAAAAAAGGTGCAATTTTAATTTTATCAGGACCTAGTGGTTG
Organism: Arcobacter sp. LA11; assembly: GCF_001895145.1. Lineage (NCBI taxonomy): Bacteria > Pseudomonadati > Campylobacterota > Epsilonproteobacteria > Campylobacterales > Arcobacteraceae > Arcobacter > Arcobacter sp. LA11. The sequence continues at coordinate 17,022 of NZ_BDIR01000023.1, forward strand.
TGGTAAATCAACTTTACTTAAAAATGTATATAAAGATATTTCAGATTACTATTTTTCTATTTCAACAACTACTAGAGAACCTAGAGTTGGAGAGAAAGAAGGCGTTGATTATTTATTTGTATCAAAAGAAGAGTTTGAAGAAGATATTAAAAATGGACATTTTTTAGAGTGGGCAGAAGTTCATGGAAATTATTATGGGACATCATTAAAGCCTATAAATAAAGCACTAAAAAAAGGTAAGCTTGTTATCTTTGATATAGATGTACAAGGACATGAAATAGTTAGAAAGAAACTTAATGATATTGTTACTTCTGTATTTATAACTACACCAACCTTAGATGAGTTAGAAAGAAGATTAACAGATAGGAAAACAGATTCATATGCAGTTATTTCTAAAAGACTTGAAAATGCAAGATATGAGATTAAATCTTTTCAAAAATATGATTATTTTATAGTAAACGATGATTTAGAAAAAGCTAGTAAAGAACTTGTGGCAATTGCAAATATTACTAGAATAAAAGCTAAACTATATGACAAAGATGAGATTATAAGTAACTGGTTAGATATTTAATAAATATATAAATTACTCAATTTCATCATAACTTAAAGGTGCATCAAAGTAGTAACCTTGAGAGTAGTCAACTCCAATTTCTTTAATTTGATGATATATATCTTCACTTGATACAAACTCTGCTACAGTTGCAAAACCAAATTTTTTAGCAAACTCTGTAATTGTTTTAACAATAATTTTTTGATTATCAGATGCATCAATATCTTTAATTAACGAACCATCAATTTTAACAAATGAAATATCTAGATTTACTAGCATATTGAAGTTTGAATATCCAGCACCAAAATCATCAACACCTACGTTACAATTGTATTCTTTTAATTTTTTAATAAATTTAAATACTTCTGAAAAGTCAGAAATCTCTTCTGATTCTAAAATTTCAAATTCTAAAAGATGAGAGTATTCTTTATTTTCTTCAATTATTGCATAAATATATCGCATTGTAGTTTCACTAGCAATATCTTCAAAAGAGATGTTTACAGCAACTCTTTTATTCTTTGTTTTTATTAAATTAAATGCTTCTTTAATCATTATTTTGATGATATTAGGATAAAGTTTTGCTTTTTTTGCAATATCTAAAAAGACATATGGACTAACTACGGTTCCATCTTCTTCTATATATCTAATTAGGGCTTCATATTTATATATTTCTTTTGTTTGAGTATTTACGATGGGTTGAAAATAACCTTTAAAATTGTCGTTTTTAACCCCATTTTTAATTTTTTTAATCCATTTAATATTTTCTTCAAATGATTCTTGAATATTAAAAGAGTCATTGTAAATTAATATGGGTTCAAATTTTCTTCTTGCATATGAAATAACTCTTTGTGCATATTTATAGGCATTGTTAGCGTCATTTTTTGCAATACCAATGGTAATATTTAAATCAATTTCATGGTCATCTATATATACAGGGT
>NZ_BDIR01000024.1 GCF_001895145.1 Arcobacter sp. LA11
AGATAAGTTATCATTTTTTACAGAGTGTAAGGATATAGAAGAGTTTCCTAAAAGTGATGATGTTTATCATTTTAATCCTATTGGGTTGGTTGGGGAGTTCAAAACTTCTAAAAAAGGTTGTTTAACAAAAGAAATATTTGATAAAATTTTTCCTGATGCTCCTGAAAATAAAAGAAAAGAAGTTTTAGACTTATTTAATACATACTGTCATGATTTTGAGATAAATACCCCACTAAGAGTTGCTCATTTCTTTGCGCATGTAAAAGCTGAAGTAGGAAAAACTCTAAAAGGTAATATAGAAGACTTGACATATAAAGTAAGTGCTTTAAAATCATTATTTGGAAGATACTTTAATCATTACCCAAATGAAGCAGATTTATATGGTTATAAAGGGAAGATATCAAAGGCACAATATTTAAGTTTATCAACACTTGAAAAAAGTAAATATACAAAGTCTGGAAGTAGGTATTATAAACAAGTAGCAAATCAAGATGAAATTGCAAAAAGAATATACTGTTGTAGTGGAACAGATGGATATTTCTTATTAAAAAAAGGTGGTGATATATCAGGTATTAAATATAAAGGTAAGGGCTTTTTACAATTAACATGGAAAGGTAATTATAAAAAGGTTAATGACATACTTAAGAATAAAATATCAGATTTAAATATTGATATTGTTACTAACCCTAATAGTATATTGAATACTAAAGAAGGAATGCTTTCTGCAATGGGATTCTGGGAATGGCAAAAGCTTAATGAAAAAGCTGATAATGGTGATAGTGATAATGTTGTTGACTCAATAACTGATAAGATTAATTTTTATACAAAAAGTAGACAAAAAAGAAAAAACTACTTTAGAGAAATTTATACTATTTTAAAGGATTAGAAAGTGAAATTAATATTAATTATTTGTGTTTTATTTAGTTTATTGAATTCTAATGATATTCAAAATAAATACCAATTGGGATTTGAAATTAAAATTGATTTTAATAATGATGGATTAGAAGATAAAATCGTACATTATATTGCCAAAAATCAAAATGAATATAATCTAATAAAAATATATTCCAAAAATCATTATAATGAATATAAATTAGTAATTGAAAAAAAACTAGAAAATTTCAAAAATAGACCTTATAGTGGATATTTAGTAAATAAAGATAATAAAGATATGATTCTTTCATTATCTAAGCCTAATAATAATGGTGGAGATATTGAAAAGTATTTTTTTAAATTTACTTATAAAAAGGGAGAATTTTTATTAGATAATATTAAATATATAGAATTAAATATGTGTAATTTTGAAGTAATGTCAGAATATCTTATTAAAAAAGATTACATTAAAAATAAATCTTTTAAAGAATTCAATTTTTTAAAAGTATTTAACATATTGGAAGCAAAGAAAAACAAAGAAAAAATATTTATTAAACAGATAGGAACTAAAGAAGAATATAATTATAATAAAATGACGTTAATATATAAAAAAGGGATAGAGTATCTAAAAGAATATATTAAAAAAAATATAATTATAGAATTTAATGATTTAACAGATGAAAAATGTAAGCCTATAGAATATATGGATAAATATTTATTTCTTGATATAAAAAATTTAAATAAATCAAATAACATAGCCTACTACCTAGAAAGAGCTGGATATTATAAAGAATCAATATACCTACTAGAAAAAATCATAGAAAAATATCCAAGCAGAACAGTAGCATATATAAACCTAGGAGATTCATACCTAAAAGATGGTAATAAAAAAGAAGCAATAAAAAACTATCAAATATATGTAAAACAAATGAAAGAGAAAAATAAAGAAAAGAAAATACCAAAAAGAGTTTTAGAAGAAATAAATAGTTCTGAACTAAAAGTTATACCAGAAGTAAAAACTAATACCTCAAAAATAGAATCAATAAAAAAAGAAGAAAAAACATTCTTTACAAAATTATTAGAACTATTTGGATCATCATCACCAGATAAAAATATTAACATAATGCAAAGTTAAAGTTTTAATTCGTAAGAATATTCCATAATTACTTATAGAAGCACACTCAACAAGTAGAAGAGTTTTACATGAAGAAGTTAGAGCTTTTTTAAAAAGATTAGGACCTAAAAAATGATAAAAATATTAATATCAATACTTTTATTTGCAAATATATTATTTGCAAAAAGTGAATTTATAAAGATGTGTGAGAATCCAACATCTTCTCAAAAACACACTTTAGAAGCTATACTAAAAAAATATAAAGCTCATAAAAATAAAACTTGGGAAGAACAATGTTTTGGATTAGAAAATTTTATAAAGAGAAGAACATTTATTCAACTTACAAATGCAAATATTACGGACTTGACTCCCTTGAGTTATTTCCCTCATTTAACTGATTTAACTTTACGTAAAAATAATATAAGAGATTTATCTCCTTTATCAAATTTAAAAAAATTAAAAATTTTGTCATTAAGTACTGATAAAAAATTTGATTTAAAGCCTCTTGAAGAATTAGAAAATTTAGAGATGATTTCTCTCTCTTATTCAAATCTTGATAATATATGCTCTTTAAATAAATTAACAAACCTTAGAGATTTAAGTTTACTTAACAATAATATTAAAGATATTTCATGTTTAACTGATTTAAAGAATTTAACTAATGTAGACTTTGGAAGAAATCAAATTACAGATATAAACGTAGTATCAAATTATATAGCACTTACATCTATAAATTTATATAAAAACCCAATCAATGATATTACCCCTCTTAAGAAATTGACTAATCTTAAATATGTAGACTTAGAGTATACAAATGTAGATGATATAAGTGTACTAGCAAAAAATCCAAATTTAAAAAACATAACAATAGATGAAGATCAAATTAAAAAATGTTCACCTAGAAATATACATCAATTAAGAGATGGGAAATCATGCTTAAAAGAAGATGGGACACCAAAAGTATTTTGGAGACAATGGCTAGGTTTATAAAAAAATATACAAAAAAAGCTTTTGAAATATTAAAAAATAAAAAGGAACTAAAAAAATGATAAAAAATATTATACTTTTCTTATTTATCATAACAAGTAATATTTACGCAAATTTAAATTTAATTAATTTATCAGATAATAAAGATTATACCTTAAAGAAAAAGGATTTTTTTATAACATCTATATATTATAAAGGTAATAATAATTTAGTTGATGTTCATTATAGTAATATAGATAAAATTTATTTTAATTCAGAAAAAAAAATACATTATGTTATAACAAGAAGCTTAATGAATCTTCCTGCTTTAGATAAAAAATGTGGAGTTTATGCTGAACACTATAAAATGAGTATATATAAGACATATGGTAATTTTCTTTTAAAAATATATAATTATGAGGGGAAATATAATGGATATGAAGGAGATTTTTACTGTGAAGAACTTCATTATCTATATAAAAAGTATAAGAATATGATTAAACTAGATAATTCTATTAATCTAAGTTCAAGTGTTATTCTAAATTCTCTTAAAGAATTTATAACATCTCAGTATGCAAAAAAACATAAACTTTTATTTACTTTTAAAGATAGTTCTTTTAATATTAATACAATAAAAGATATCTTAAATGAAATTCCAATATTACATAAAACCCTTACTCAATACAACAATATAGCCTACTACCTAGAACAAGCAGGAGCATATAAAGAATCAATATACCTACTAGAAAAAATCATAGAAAAATATCCAAATAGAACCGTAGCATATATAAACCTAGGAGATTCATATTTAAAAAGTGGAAATAAAGAAAAAGCTATAGAAAATTATAAAATATATGTAAAACAAATGAAAGAAAAAAATAAAGAGAAAAAAGTACCCAAAAGAGTTTTAGAAATAATAGATAATTCTAAAATTTCCAGTAAAACTATAAATAAACAACAAAACACCTCAAAAATAGAAGTAATAAAAGAAGAAAAAACATTCTTCACAAAACTACTAGAACTATTTGGTTCTTCAACATCAACTAAAAGAATCAATATTATGCAAAGTTAAAGTTTTAGATAAATAGAATGAATTTAAAAATATATATAATACTATTAATTATATCAAACTATTTAATTGCAGAATGTTTAAATAAACAAGAAAAAGAAATAATACTTTCAGATGACTATTTCTTGCAAAGAAACTATATACAATGCAATAAACAATCAACAAGTTTAGACAAGTATATTTGTTCTAATCCAAATTTATTATTAATGTTTAACTATTATACTATGGTTCATATAGATTCTAGAATGAGATATTTTAAATATTTTAACTTTAATGAATTTAGAGAAATAGCTATGGAGAATTTTCGAAAGGATAATATTAATCCTAATCATTTATGTTTTAATTTAAAAAGAGCAACAAGCATTTTACTTTATTCTGATTCATTATATAATATGATTAAGATAAATGATATTGAGTATATTATTCAGAAAAATAAAGATGGTATCGTTTTAACTAATAGAGAAGGATATAAAATTTATCTTGGAAAAACTTGTGATACGCTAGATAGTAAGGGAAACAAAGGTATTTGGAGTAGAATATCAAATAAATATCTAATTAAACTAGGGAAAAAAGAATTTATTTTTAATTCCTCAAAGTTAAGTCTTAAAAATTATAAATGTTTGAAATAATGAAAAGATTATTAACTATTTTAATTTTAGCAATAAGCTTATGGGCTGATTCTCCTATAACTGATGGACTTTATATTAGTAATGAATGTAGTATTTCATTTGTAATAAAAAGTGATAAATATGGTAGCTCTTACACTCTTTTAAATCATAAGAATACTAAAAAACATAAAATAAATATTTTAGAAGAAAATACATATTTAGAATTTCAAAACCTACATCGTAAATATTATAATACTGGTGATAATAATAATTTTATAAATGGAGAAATACTAGGAAATACGCAAGCACTTTTAGAAAATAGCTATTCATTTGTAATTCAAAACTATGGAAATAGTATGAACCCATATATTACTTTTGATAAATGTACTAAGTATCTACACTATAATCATATAAATTCAATTCAAAAATTAGAAAAATATATAAAAAAGAATACTAAAAAATATAGTGATAACTTTTATTATGAATTAAAAAATATTTTTCCTATGAATATCAAAAATGTAGAGAGTTACAATAATATAGCCTATTATATGTATAAACAAAAAGCTTATACTATGTCATTAAATATTCTTACAGACATTTTATTAAATTTCCCAAGTCGTAAAGTAGCACACTATAACTATGCTCAAAATGCAGAAAAGATTTTAAAAAATAAAATTAAAAACGGCTTTTATTTGGAACAAAAAAATGTTGATAAACACTTTCTTTCATATATAGCCCAAATGCTTTTTGATAAAAAAGAAAATAAGATTCCTAAGAAAATACAAAATAGTTATTCATCATACTATGAACTATTAATTAACTTAAATAAAACATTAAAAGAGAAATATCAAGTATTAGACATTACTAAAGGATATTTAAATAATGATGATCTAGAAGATATCTCTTTAGTTATCGAGTTTGTCGATAGTAATAATATAGAAGAACTAAGAGAGTTTGCACATAAACCTAGTAATTCAAATAAACGTATCTGGCTTATATATTTTAATGAAAATAATCACTATAAACTTTTTGCACAAAACAAACACTTTATATATTCTGATGAAGCCACAAACTGTGATGATCCTTTTGATAGTATAAAAATAAAAAATAAAAATCTTTTCCTTAATGAGTATTTTTGGTGTAGCATGGGGAGTTGGAGTTCAGGCAATAAGAAATATCAAATTATTTATAAAAATAATAAACTTATATTAGCAGGGATAGAGTCTCGAGAGCTTCATAGAGGTTCAGGAGAAGGGAAAAATATAAGTACTAATTATCTAAGCAAAAAAGTGAAAATTCAAAAAACTATAAATCTAGGAGATAATTATGGAAAACCTATATGGGAAAAACTTCCATTAAAGAAACCTATCTATTTTGAAGAAATGCAAAGAGAATAATAAACTTTTACAATAACTTAAAAACCTTCAAATTATCTTCCCAAAAATCCAAAAAGCTATGAGAGATAGACTTGTCTCTCATATATTCATAGGCCTTTTGACTTTTCTTAATATATACCTCATCTTTTTTTGATAACTCTTCTATAGCCTTTGAAACTTCTTCTATAGAATTTATATCTAAAACATATCCCATCTCTTCATTTACAAAAGTTTTAGGTCCACCTTTATTTGTAACAATTACAGGTAAACCTGAAGCCATAGCCTCCATAACAACCTGCCCTAATGTATCAGTAGTTGAAGGAAAAATAAAACAATCACTAGATGCATATATTTTTGATAAATCTATCCCTTTTTGTCTTCCTAGAAAATTTATATTAAAATTCTTTAATTCTTCCATATCTACTTCAAGTTCACAATCACCTACTAAAACTAACTGCATATTAGAAGAAAAAAACTTCTTCCAATATTTAATCAACTTATCAACATTTTTCTCAACAGATATTCTCCCTACATATAAGACTTTGAAACTATTTTTATCTATTTTAAACTCATTCCATAAAGAATCATCTTTAAAACTTTTATCAAAACTATTTATATTTATTCCAGCTTTTAATAGATACAAATTATCTCTAGAAAAATTTAACTGTTTTTCAATAATACTCATATACTCTTCTGACCTAGAAAAAAGTGCTTTATAGTTTTTATAAAACCTTTTCAAAAATTTAATAGTAAGAAACCTAACAAGAAAACTATGCGTATTTTTGTATAAATACGAAGGGAAATCAGTATGATAGATACCTACAACAGGTATTTTCAAAATTCTTGCACTTATCAAAGCACAAAGACCAATAGTCCCTGGAGTTGATATATGAAGAAGATCTGGATTTATCTCTTTTATTTTTGATTTTATTTTGAAAAAAGAAGGAAAGACTAAATCTAAAGACCTATAAAAAGGCATTTTCATTCGAAACAATGGTTTTATATTAAAAATATTTGGAATCTCTTCATCATAACTTTTCTCAGTAGAACTAATAACATAAAACTCTTTTTTATATTTAATTGCCTCTTTTGAAAAATCCTGAATAAACCTTGAAACACCATTTACATCATATACCGTATCACTAACTAAACATATTTTTATATCTTTCATTTATAAATCTTATTTAAATACAATTACAATTTGTTTACATGTTATTAAGATGTAACCATCATCTATTAAAATCACTCTTATGAAATACAAAAGCATATTTATCTCAGACGTACACTTAGGTACAAAATTTTCAAATACGCAAAGACTTCTAGATTTTTTCAAACACAACGATAGTGAAAATCTATATTTAGTAGGAGACATCATCGATGGTTGGGCTATAAAACGTAAATTTATTTGGCCTCAAACACATTCTGATGTAATACAAAAAATCCTAAAAAAAGCTAGAAAAGGTTGCAATGTTACTTTTATCACAGGTAACCATGACGAATTCTTAAGACCTTTTGTTCCTCTTGTTCTTGGTGATTCAATGGATATCAAAAATGAAGTTGATTACACCTCCATAAATGGAAAAAAATACTTAATCACCCATGGAGATTTTTTTGATTCAATAACTATGACAAAAAAATGGCTAGCAGTTCTTGGAGATTATGGATATGATTTACTTTTAAATATAAATCAAATTCTAAACGTTATAAGATTAAGACTTGGAATAAAATCAAAATGGTCACTTTCAAAATACGTAAAAGACCATGTTAAAACCTCCGTTTCTTTTATCACTGATTTTGAGTCCACTTTATCAAAACATGCAAAACATAAAGGATATGATGGCATAATATGTGGACACATTCATAAAGCAGAGATGAGAGAAGTGGATACTATAGAGTACTTAAACTGTGGTGACTGGGTAGAGTCTTGTACTGCTATTGTTGAAACATTCGATGGAGAGTTTAAAATAATTAACTGGTTGGAAAAATGAGTCTTGCATTAGTATTAAGTGGAGGAGCTGCACGTGGAGCTTTTCACTTAGGAATTTTACACTATATTGAAGAAAACAATATTCAAATAGATGCATATTCAGGTAGTTCCATTGGAGCTATTATTTCAGCTTCACATGCAAGTGGAGTAAAAGCAAAAGAACAACTTAAAATATTTTCATCTAAAGAAGTAAAAAAAGTACTAAAATTTAACTATTTTAAAAATGGCCTTATAAAAATTGATACAAATCACCCTCTTTTAAATGATTTACTGCCCATTGCAAAACTAGAAGATATTCCCAAAAAAGTATTTGTAAATGCCTATGATATAAAACAAAAAAAACTTCACTATTTTGACCAAGGAGATACACATACTTTATGTATAGCTTCAAGCGCTCTAGTTCCTCTTTTCAAACCAATAAATTATGAAAAAAAATACTTAATAGATGGAGGACTAATTGACAATCTTCCTATTAGACCTTTTCTAGAAACAAAACACGAAATTTGTAGTATAGACCTTATGCCAAGAAGACAATATACTACAAAAAAAAGAGTCTTCAATCCAATAAAAATAGCCAAAAGAAAACTTTTTTCTCACTGGATTGACAATGCAAACTACTCCATAAAACATTCAGACTATTATATTACAAATCAAAAAATACTAAATTTTAAAATGTTCACTTTCAAAGAATTAAATGAATGTTTTAATTTAGGATATAAAGAAGCACAAAAACATTTTTTAGATATACTCTGACATCAATTTAAAATATAAAGTTTTATCATGTCACAAATTCCTCAATTTACACATTTACATTTACATACAGAATATTCGCTATTAGATGGTGCCAATAAAATCAAACCCCTTGCTAAAAAAGTAAAAGAGATGGGTATGACTTCAGTTGCTATGACAGACCATGGTAACATGTTTGGAGCTATTGATTTTTATAATGCAATGAAAAAAGAAGGTATCAAACCAATTATTGGAATGGAAGCCTATATTCATAACAATGAAGAAATAGGTGATAAAACGACAAGACAAAGATTTCACTTATGTCTTTATGCTAAAAATCAAACAGGATATAAAAATCTAATGTTCTTAAGTTCCCAAGCGTATATGCATGGTTTTTATTATTACCCAAGAATAAATAAAAAACTTTTAAGAGAAAACTCTGAAGGATTAGTTTGTAGTGCAGCTTGTTTACAAGGTGAGATAAATTGGCACTTAAACTTACAAAATCAAAGAAATGTAAAAAATGGGGCATTAGGATATGAAAGAGCAAAAGAGATTGCCTTAGAATATCATGATATTTTTGGAGATGACTTTTATTTAGAAATTATGAGACATGGTATTGGTGACCAGCACTTTGTTGATGACCAAATTCTTAAAATTGCACAAGAAACGGGAATAAAACTTGTTGCTACAAATGACACCCACTATTTAAATCAAAAAGATGCCGATGCACATGAGGCATTCATGTGTATTGCTATGAATAAACTTTACGATGACCCAAATAGATTAAGACACTCTGTTCATGAATTTTATTTAAAATCACCAGAACAAATAGCAAAACTATATGCTGATATTCCAGAAGCAATTCATGCAACACAAGAAATAGCTGATAAATGTAATTTAGAAATCAAACTAGGAGACCCTACTCCACCAAACTTCAAATTTACAAGACAAAAATCAGAAGAACAAGACCTTGCTTTACCAGAACCTGAGCTAGAATATTCACTTGAAAATGATAAAGTTTTATTTATTCACGAATGTTGGAAAGGGTTAGATAAAAGACTTCAAATTGTAGATCCATCAAAACATCAAGAATACAAAGATAGACTACAAGTAGAAATTGATATTATCAATAATATGAAATTCCCAGGATATATGTTAATAGTATGGGATTTCGTAATTGTTGCAAAACAGATGAAGATTCCAGTAGGTCCTGGACGAGGTTCTGCGGCTGGTTCTTTAGTTGCCTTCTCTTTAGAAATTACCGATATTGACCCTATGCCTTATGGATTACTTTTTGAGAGATTCCTAAACCCAGAAAGAATCTCTATGCCAGATATTGATATGGATTTCTGTCAAGCAAGACGTGGGGAAATTATTGATTATGTTGTTGAACAATATGGACGAGCCAATGTTGCACAAATTATCACATTTGGTAAACTTCTTGCAAAAGGGGTAATTAGAGACGTTGCAAGAGTTCTTGATATGCCATATGCAAAAGCAGATGCAATGGCAAAACTTATTCCAGATGAATTAGGAATTGATCTTACAAACTCTTGGGAAAAAGAACCAAAAATAAAAGAACTTTGTGATGCAGATCCTCAAGCTGCACGTGTATGGGAATATGCCTTAGCTCTTGAAGGTCTAAATAGAAATGCCGGAACACATGCAGCGGGTGTTGTTATCTCAAATGAACCCTTATGGAATAAAACTCCCTTATTTAAGCCTTCTGGATTAGATACACTTGCAACACAATACAATGGTAAATATGTTGAAGATGTAGATTTGATTAAGTTTGACTTCTTAGGTCTTAAAACTCTAACCGTAATTGAAGAAGGTTTAAAACTTATTGAAAAAAGACATGGAAAAAGAATAGACTTCCTTACAGCAGATGTAAATGACAAAGGAGTTTATGACCTAATCCAAACAGGTAATACAATTGGACTATTCCAGATAGAATCAGATGGTATGCAAGATTTATGTAAAAGACTAAAACCAGATAATTTTGAAGATATTATTGCCGTTCTAGCTTTATATAGACCAGGTCCAATGGAGTCAGGAATGCTTGATGATTTTATCGATAGAAAACATGGTCGTGCAAAAATTGACTACTTCTACGATGAGTTTGATGCACCATTACGTCCAATTCTAGAGCCAACTTATGGAGTTATTGTTTACCAAGAGCAAGTTATGCAGATTGTGCAAACTATTGGTGGATTTAGCCTTGGTGGTGCCGACTTAGTAAGACGGGCAATGGGTAAAAAGATTGTTGAAGAGATGGATAGACTAAAAGGTGAGTTTGCAGATGGTGGAGTAAAAAATGGATATGTAAGAAGCCATTGTGAAGAATTGTTCGACCTTATTGTAAAATTCGCAGGTTATGGATTTAATAAATCTCACTCTGCAGCCTATGCTCTTGTGACATTTTATACCTCATATTTAAAAAGATATTATCCATCTGAATTTATGGCAGCATTACTTACTCTTGAAAAAGACAATACCGACAAAGTTGTAAAATATGTAGATGAAGTGAAAAGATTAGAACTTGATCTTTTCCCACCTGATATTAATAAATCAGACCTTGTATTCTCTGCAACAAAACTTGAAGAAAAAGAAGTTGTAATGTTCGGAATGGGTGCTATCAAAGGTGCAGGAGATGTTGCAATTAACTCTATTCTAGAGTCAAGAAATGAAGGCGGAGATTTTATAGACTTATCTGATTTTATTTCAAGAATAGATGGAAGCAAAGTAAACAAAAGAGTTATAGAATCACTTACAAAAGCTGGTGCATTTGATAGTTTTGGTTATTCACGAAAAGCAATGCTTGAACAAATTGAACAAATAGGCGAAAAAGTTAAAGATGCAATGTTGTTAAGAAAACAAACAACAAACTCATTATTTGGTGAAGATGATGAGATGCTAAAAGTTGATATTGAACTAGAACATCTTGAAGAATATAGTTCAAAAGAGATTCTAGAATTTGAAAAAGCTTCTTTAGGATTCTATGTATCTGGACATCCTCTTGATGAATATAGAAGTCAATTAGATCAAATCAAATATACACTATCATCAGAAATTGATGAAATAGCTGATGGTTCTCAAGCTCTTTTTGTAGGTAAAATAGAGAGTATAGTAGAGAAAATCTCTAAAAAAGGTAATAAGTTTGGTATTGCTTCAATCATGGATTTACATGGAAATATCGAACTTATGCTTTTTGAAAATAGAATAAAAGAACTAGAAGAAGACTTTGGAGTTGACTTAAAAAATCCTAGTGATTCAGAACCTATTGCATTTAAAGTAAAAATTTCAAAAGATGAAAACTTTACAAGAATGAATATCTTAAAAATAGAGAGTCTAAAAGATGCTAAAAAAGAAAAAATAAAAACAAAACAAAAAGAAGTAATTGAACCACCTATGACAATTGCAATACCTTTTTCTAATCAAGACTCAATCATGTATAAACTTTTCGAAGTTATTGCACATAATCAAGGTAAACGTGAATTAAGGCTTATCATTAAATCTAAACTAGGAGATATAGAACTAGAGACAGGATTTAAAGTAGCAACAAATGTTGAAAACTTAATAGGCCAAATAGAGGGAGCATATATAGTAGAATGAAACAAATCTTATTAACAAATGATGATGGATTTGATGCGATTGGATTAAAAGCTTTAATTGAAGCATTAAGTCCATTAGCAAAAATCACAGTTGTTGCACCTGCACGTAATAAATCTGCTTGTGGACATTCTTTGACACTGGACAGACCTCTTAGAATGGTAAATGTGGACGATGACTATTATAAAATAGATGATGGAACACCAACAGACTGTATATTTATCTCATTAAACAACCTTTTTAAAGAAGGTTATAAACCAGACTTAGTAATTAGTGGTATAAATATTGGTGCAAATATGGGAGAAGACATCACATATAGTGGAACAGCAGCAGGAGCAATGGAAGCAGTACTTCAAGGTGTTCCAGCAATTGCCATCTCACAAGTATGTAGAAATAAATGTTTAGATATAAAAAATGGTTGGGATTTTGCATTAGCAAAGAAAACTATTACAAATATTGCAAAGCAAATTTTAGAAGAAACCTTCCCTTTACCACAAAGAAGATTTTTAAATATTAACATTCCTCCAATTAGCATAGAAGAGTGTAAAGGAATTAAAATTACAAAAGCTGGATTTAGAGAATATGGAAATGACACTCATAGGCATTTAAATCCTAGAGGTGAAGAATTCTATTGGATTGGTTTACATCCTCTTATTTGGCAAGAAAGTGTAGATAAAGATTGTGATTTTGAGGCTATTAAAGCAAACTATATCTCAATTACCCCTATAATGTTAGACTTAACTTCTTATGAAGATATTGAAACATTAAATACATGGATAGAAAAGGATAATTATTGAATTTTGAAAAAGCATTACTATCAAATATTGACAAACTAGTTGGTAGATTAAAAGATGAAGACGAATTAAGAGAAGTTTTAAAAAGAAAATTTACTAAAAAAGAATTAAAAGTTTTTATAGCAAAAGAAGAGAATAAAAGTATTGAAGATATTAAAACTTTAGTTAATGACGATGAAGAAAGAATTGAAGAAATTTATAAAACAGCAATAAAAAAATTAAATCAAGAAAAAACTAAAAAAGAATTAGTTAATTTATAAAGTGTTACAAATTATTTGTAACACTTTTCTCTTTTGAAGAGACAAGAGAAACACTCTCTCTCATTTTTCTATTTTTATCAAAATTTACTAAAACCATACCCGCAAACTTATTATCTTTATAAAATTCTACTCTAAATATTTTTCCATTTCTATCAATAGAAAATCTTTTTTGAATTTTATCTCTATTTACTTCTACTCCAGACTCATCACGTTTTCCCTTTTGTACAAAGCCAATGATATTTACTCTAAAGTTTTTAATAGGTTCTATCTCAAAACTCTTCTCTACATCAATTATAGAACCAAGAGTTACATTTCTTTTCTTTCCATCAATATTTATAGAAACTATTTTTTGTTCATTATCCATTTCTAAATAATCAGGTTTTAAATTTGCAAGTTTTCTATTTCCATAATGAATCATATATGTTCCATTTTTCTTAATAATTGTCATCAATGGATTTGATGGAGTAAACTCTAAACTTCCATCTTTTTTAATTGGAAAATATTTAAGAATATTTCTAATCTCACTTAATGGTAATTGAATTTTTTCATCATAAAAAGAGATATAAATATCGTTGTTAATAACATTTTTAACAGATAAAGAATTCAATTCAAATTTTCTTTCAAATTCAATTCCCATGATATCCATATATTTTTCTAAAGCAACTAAATGGTAGTAAGTTCTCTCATGCAAAGGAAGTACTTTACTAGCTTCATTTCCAAAAGCAGCCTTTCCATTATTAATAGCAAAATAAGTTAATGTTTTTTCCATCTCTTTATCACCCATTCTTGTGTGAGTATTCTTAACACTATAGTAATGCTTTGGCTTTATCAAATTCTCATTAACATAAGCACAAACTTCTTTTGATATATCTTCAAGATTTCCATATGCTTCAATATCTAAATTTGCTTGATCAATAATTGAACTTTGTCCCCATCTATTAGGAGAATGAGACCAATCAATATGCTCTTTTCTATAAAAACCACTCCCATCATGCAAATTCAAAATAACCTTAACTTCAGGTGATTTAATATATTTTTTAATTCTTTGTACTGAAGTATAATCTGGATCCGTTATCTTTAAATCCGCAAATTTCCTATTCATATCCCCAAAAGGGCCACGCGAACGTTTAATAATAGAATAAAAATTTAAATTTGGAACAACCCAAACTGAACCTTTTTTAATTTCATAATGAGTAGTAATAAGAGATGCAGCCATAAAAGCACCAGGTTCATCACCTTGAATACCACCAACAATTAAAAGAGTATTATCATCTTGAATACCTTTTTTAATAAAATCAAAATCGAAACTTTGAGTATTTGCAAATAAATTTTGAATAAAAAGTGAAATAATAAATAGTTTAAATAATTTTAACATGCCAAGGTTCATACCTTACACCATCCTTATTGTTTATAGTATATCTCATATCGATATATTTTAGTTTTCTCATTTTTAGAAATTCTTCTGTTAATGCAAATCTAGGAGTAAAATTTGCATAACCAAAGCCTTTCTTACCCACATCAAAATCTGCAATACTATGATAAGTAAATGCTGGTGGAGCTAAAGATTTAGATGCAATAGATAAATTTCCATCAACTGAATCCAACTTATCTAAAAATAATTTAGTTTGCTTTACAATACTTCTTACTCCAGAAGTTAAAGTTAAAGATTCTCCAACATCATCTTTCATTTTTTGATAAATCTTTTCAGGCTCACCTTTAAATAAGTAATGTCCAGTTCTAGGTATTTTATTAATATCTTTTTTATTGATTCTATCAGTAATATTTTTTGAAATTCTTTCTCCATAGAAACCATGATATGAAGGATCATAATAAAAAATAGACTCTAAAAAGTTTAATTCACTTTTTGAAAAAGCACTCGTTTTACTTGAGTATTTAGCAATCCTCAGCATTTCATCAAAACTCAAAACATTGAAATTTCCATAACCAACATGAGACTGAACAAACTTTAATTTTTCTCTAACAGAAATAAAATCATTAATATATTTCTCTTCTAAAAACTTATCTTTTTTTACAATTTTAGTTTTAGGTTCAGGTTCTATTTTTTTTATCTCGGGCTTCGTTATTTCTACTTCAACTTTTTCTTCTACAATTTTCTCTTTAGGAATATTTAATAGTTTAGTTTTTAATATACGTGTTGGAAATACTGGTTGTTCCACAAAAGTATTTGTGGCATTAAGTGTTGTAGTAATAGTTGGTAAAATTACAGTTGCTGTTGAATATTTAAAAAAATCTCGTCTTTTCATTTATAACCTATTATAAAACCATCTTTATTTCTTTATGCTCACCAAGAACTCTATAAATCTCTTTTCTATCATCTTCATTATGCACAATTAATTCTATAGAATAACTTTTAAATTTACCCTTTTTACTTACTTTTGATTCTTTAACAGAATGTTCTCTTTCTCCAAAGATATCTTTTGAAATATTTTTAACATTCACAGTTTCAAGTATTACAATTTTATATTTCCAAGAACAAGGGTAATCTAACTCAAGCTTATGCTGATTTAAATCAATCATCTAATTTTGTTCCCCAGCACTCTCTCTAAGAAAATCTCCACTTTTGCCACCACTTTTCTTTTCAAGCTGAACTTCAGAAATTATCATTGATTTATCAATTGCCTTAACCATATCATAAATTGTAAGTAATCCAACAGAAACACCTGTTAAAGCTTCCATTTCTACACCTGTTTGACCATTAAGTTTAGCTGTCACCATTAATTTAAATCCAGGAAGTTCAGGTAACTCTTCAACATCACAATTTATTCCACTTAATAATAAAGGATGACACATCGGTATTAAATCACTTGTTTTCTTCACCCCCATAATTGCTGCTATAACAGCAGTTTGGACTACAGGACCCTTTTTAGTATTATTATCCATAATTGCAGTGAAAGCCTCTTTTGACATACTAATTCTTCCAGAAGCTACAGCAACTCTTGTTGTTTCACTTTTATCAGAAACATCAACCATCTTTGGTCTATCATTTTCATCTAAATGCGTTAAATTCAATATAAAGCCTTTTAATTTTGTTTATTATTATATCTTTTCTATAGTTAAATTGAAATTAAGTAAACTTTAAATATAATGCAACCCTAAATTTAAAAGAAAGAGGGTGAACTTTACATGCCAGGCATTAAAGTAAAAGATAGTGAATCTTTTGACGAAGCATACAGACGTTTTAAGAAACAATGTGATAGAAATCTAATTGTTACTGAAACTAGAGCTAGAAGATTTTTTGAACCAATGACAGAGATCAGAAAAAAACAAAAAATTAACGCTAGAAAGAAAATGCTTAAAAGATTATACATGCTTAGAAGATACGAATCTAGACTGTAGAAATTCACATAGCAAAGGGAAAAGGTCAGTTGAGAAACTGGCCTTTTTTTTTAATAAAAAATATACAATAAAATACCTATAAATAAGTAGGAAAAATGAAAAAACTAATAC
>NZ_BDIR01000025.1 GCF_001895145.1 Arcobacter sp. LA11
TGTAGGTGGTGGAAATATTGCAGGGGTTGCAGTAGCTATTACACTTGGTGGTCCGGGCGCAGTTTTTTGGATGTGGGTTATTGGTCTTATTGGTATGAGTACAAGTTTTTTTGAGTGTTCTTTAGCTCAATTATATAAAGAAAAAGATGGCGAAGACTCTTGTGTTTATAGAGGTGGACCAGCTTATTATGTTACTAAAGCTTTAGGTCAAAGATGGCTTGGTATTATTATTTCTGTTTTATTAATGATAACATTTGGGTTTGCTTTTAATGCAACTCAATCATTTATTATCACAACTTCATTTCAATCTTCTTTTGATATTCCTACTTGGGTAACAGGTTCAGCTTTAACTGTAGTTTTTGGTTTAGCAATCTTTGGTGGTATTAAAAGAATCACTAGATTTTCAGAAGTTATTGTTCCTATTATGGCTGTGGGATATTTACTTATTGCTATAGTTGTTATTGCATTAAATATTACAGAAATTCCTTCTTTGATTTCAATGATTGTATCTGAAGCATTTAATCCAAGTTCTGCCATTGGTGGTGGAATTGGTGCAGTAATTTTACAAGGTGCAAAAAGAGGTATGTTTTCAAATGAAGCGGGATTAGGTTCTGCTCCAAATGTTGCAGCTGTTGCATATGTTGCTCATCCAGTTCAACAAGGAATTGTTCAATCATTTTCAGTATTTATTGATACTATTATTTTATGTTCTTGTACTGCATTTATTATTCTTTTATCTGGTGTTTATACTCCAGGTGTTGAAGGAGTACAAGGTGTTTTACTTACTCAAAATGCATTGATTGAACATATTGGTCCTTTTGGTGGATATTTTGTAACTGTTGCTTTACTGTTATTTGGTTTTTCTTCTATGTTATATAATTACTATTTAGCAGAAAATTCACTTAACTTTTTTACAAAAGGTAATACTTCAGCATTTAACGTTTTTAGAGTAATTGTTATTGCTTTAATTGTTTGGGGTTCATTCCAAGATTTAGGTTCTGTATTCTCTTTTGCTGATTTATCAATGGGATTATTAGCTGTAATCAACTTAATTGTAATTGCTGTGTTATATAAACCTGTACTTAGACTTATAAAAGGTTATGATAGACAACTTAAAGAAGGTAAAAAACCAGTTTTAAGATACAACGATTATAGTGAATTTAAAATTGATGAAAATACTTGGAAAGAGATTGTTGATAATATCAATGACGAAAGAGCTAAGGAGAAAGCGTAAGTATTATACTTACGCTTTATAATTTAATATGAGAAAAAAGATTGGAATTATAACAGGCTCTGGTCCTGAGGCTGGAGTTGATTTATGGCAAAAGATTTTAGAAGAGAATAAACTTTTTTTAAAAGATGATTTCCAAGGCGATTTAGATGCTCCAAATGTAACTGTTCTTTCTGTCCCTGAATTGGGACACTCTATGGAACTTGAAAAAAACTACAATAGAGTTTGGGAAACTTTAGAAAACGCTATAAGAGATATTTGTAAAAGAGTAGACTATTTTGCAATTGCTTGTAATACTTTAAATTTATATTCTAATAAAATTGAAAAGATATATTTAAAACATAAATTTATATCTACTTTTGATGTCGTAAAAGACTATTTAGTTGAAAACTCTTTAAAAAAAGTTTGTATTGTTGGTGCTCTTCCAGTTATTCAAATGAAAGAATACTCTGTATTTAAACCTTTAATTGACACATTTAATATAGAAGTTCCTAAAGATTTGAAAAAAGTACATGAGCTTATTTATGATGTGAAAAAATATGGTGGAGATTCACATAAGGTTATAAATGATTTTAGAATTATTGTTGATAAAGTAGAATCAAATAATATTTTTCTTGCTTGTACTGAACTGCCTTTAATAAAATTAAAATATAAAGATAAAAATTTAATTGATGTTACTCAATTGTTAGCAAGAAAACTAGTTGAAAAAAGTTTTTAAGTAAAGTTTGGACATTATATTATTTAACTAAATTGAAAGGATTATATGTGTTTAATAAAGATGGAATACCTTTTTTTACTATTATAATTCCATTTCTTAGTATACTTTTCTTATCTTTTTTTACAACTTCATATTATTTAAAACTTTCTAATGAGAACTTTGAACTTGATATAAAAGAGTATAAAGAGTTATATCTTTTAGAGAATAAAAAAGAAGATATCAATACAATAATTGATAAAAAAATAAAACAACATAAAATAAGAGAAAATGAATTTAAAGATTTTATGCTTATTCAAACAGGAACTATTTTAGTTTTTATGGCACTTTTTTCTATTTTAATGACTTCTATTATAAGTGATGTGGTTAAAAAATATAAAACTCAAGTTCAAAATAAAGAGGATAAACTTGAAAGTCTTAATAAAAATCTAGCTTTTAAAGTTGAAGAAGGTATTGCAGAAGGAAAAAGAAAAGATAAAGCTATATTGCAACAATCAAAATTAGCAAGAATGGGGTCAATGATAAGTATGATTGCACACCAATGGAGACAGCCATTAACTGAGTTATCGGGAATATTAATGGAACTTGAAACTGCAACAAGATTTAAAAAAGTGAATGATAAACATATTATTAGTTCTATAGAGAGAAGTGATAAGATGATTGAGTTTATGTCAAATACTATTGATGATTTTAGAAATTTTTATAAACCGGACAAAATAAAAGAAAACTTCTTTGTTTTGGATTCTTGTAAGAAAGCTATAAATTTAGTAAATGCTTCTTTAGATGATAGTTCAATAAAATTAAACTTAGATGTAAAAGATAATAGACAAATACATGGTTATCCTACAGAGTTTTCTCAAGTTATTTTAAATCTTATTTCTAATGCTAGAGATATTTTAGTTGAGAAAAAAGTTGTTGATCCATCTATCTCTTTAAGTATTGAAAATAGGGGAATTAATACTATTGTAAAAGTTGCAGATAATGCAGGTGGAATAAATAAAGAGTATTTTGATTTGATATTTGATCCATACTTTAGTACGAAAGATTCTACAAAGGGTACAGGTTTAGGATTGTATATTTCAAAACTTATAATAGAGCGAAATATGGGTGGAGAACTTAGTGTATATAATGATGAAAAAGGTGCTGTTTTTAAAATAGTACTTGCAGGATAAAAAAATGGAAGAAAATTTATTAGAAGAATTAAAAAATGTACCTATTCTTTGTGTTGAAGATGAAGATGGTATTAGAAAAGTTATAGTAGATACTTTAAAATACTATTTTGATGAAGTATATGAAGCTAGAGATGGTAATGAAGCATATGAATTATACTTAGATTATAAACCAAAAATTATACTAACAGATATTCAAATGAAGAATTGTGATGGGGTTGAACTTGTTAAAAGAATAAGAGAAAATGATTTAAATACCGCAATTATAATGTTAACAGCATACTCAAATGAAGAATATCTGATGGATTTGATAAATTTAAATATTAATCATTTTATATTAAAACCATTAAATCTAAAAAAATTAAATGAAGCACTTTTAAAATATTTAAAAAAGAGTTTAGAAACTATCACTTTGCATGAAGATTTGATTTTAGATTTACAAAAGAGAGAACTTATATATAATAAAAATGAGACTATAATTTTAAGAAAAAGAGAGAAGGATTTTTTACATCTTTTATATAATAGAAAAAATGGAATTTTGACTTATAATGAAATTGAAGAGGAACTTTGGATAGATAAAGAGATGACTACACATGCTTTAAAGTCTTTTATAAAAGATTTAAGACATAAGCTGCCTATAAATGTAATTAAAAATGTTCCTCAAGAAGGATATACTTTAGCTTAAAAAGATAGAAATCCCACTTTTTACATACTTTTACTTGGCATAATTTTTAAATTAATCTAAATAAAAAACATAATGTAATTTTTATGTAACTTATGTATAATTTTTGGGTTTAAAAACTAGGGGAAATTTATGGAAGAAAACTTTAGAATTGAAAAAGATTTTTTAGGTGAAAAAAAGATAGAAAAAGAGAGCTATTATGGTATTCAAACTTTAAGAGCAAGTGAAAATTTTGATATAACACATACAAGTTTATCACTATTTCCAAATTTTATTAAATCATTAGCAAAGGTAAAAAAGTCTTGTGCTTTAACTAATTATGAGTTAGGTGATTTAAATGATATACAAAGAGATGCTATTATTCAAGCTTGTAATGAAATAATTGATGGCAAATTTCATGACCAGTTTATTGTTGACCCAATACAAGGTGGAGCTGGAACTTCAACAAATATGAATGCAAATGAAGTTATTGCAAACAGAGCTTTAGAGATATTACAAAAACCACGAAGTTCATATGAAATTATTCATCCAAATAATCATATCAATATGTCTCAATCAACAAATGATGTATATCCAACAGCAATAAAGCTTACTCTTCATGAACTTATTTATAAACTAAAAGATTCCCTTAGATATTTAAGAGATGCTTTTGATGTAAAAGCAGAAGAGTTTAAAGATGTTTTAAAAATGGGAAGAACACAGCTTCAAGATGCAGTTCCTATGACTTTAGGTCAAGAGTTTAAAACATATGCTGTAATGATTGATGAAGATATTTATAGATTAAGAGATGCACAAGCACTTTTAAAAGAGGTAAATCTTGGAGCAACTGCTATTGGTACAGGTATTAATACAAAAGCAGCTTATCAAAGAAAAGTAATAAGTAATTTAAGAGAAGTTACTGGTGTGGATTATATAAGTGCTGGAAACTTGATTGAAGCTACGCAAGATACTGGAGCGTTTGTTCATATCTCTGGGATACTAAAAAGAGTAGCTATTAAAATATCTAAAATTTGTAATGATTTAAGACTTTTAAGTAGTGGACCTAGGGCAGGTTTCAATGAAATAAACCTTCCAAAAGTACAACCAGGAAGTTCAATAATGCCAGGTAAAGTAAATCCAGTTATTCCTGAAGTTGTAAATCAAGTGGCATTTGAAGTTATTGGTGCAGATGTTACTATTTCAATGGCTTGTGAAGGAGGGCAATTACAGTTAAATGTATTTGAACCTTTAGTTGCATATAAGTTATTTACTTCAATAAATATGATGAGAAGATCTTTTTATACTTTAGCCCAAAAATGTATAAAAGGAATCACTGCAAATGAAGATGTATGTATGGAAAATATTTTAAACTCTGTAACTATCGTAACTTCTTTAAATCCAATATTAGGATATGAAAAAAGTTCAGCTTTAGCAAAAGAAGCTCTTGCAACAAATAAAAGAATATATGATATTATTTTGGAACAAGAATTATTTACAAAAGAAGAATTAGATGAGCTTCTTCATCCAAAAAACATGGTAACAAACTATCAAAAATAAGGATATTTAGATGAACGTAACTATAATAAATACTGGTGGAACATTTAATAAAAGATATAATCCAATTAAAGGACAACTAGAAGTTCCAAGTGATAATTTAGCATTAGATAAGATAATAGCTTCTTGTCATAATGTAGAGTTTGAAATTAAAAATATAGTTTCAAAAGATAGTTTAGATATGGATGATAATGATAGACAAATTATCACAGATGCAGTTAATGAAACATCAAATGATAAAATTATAATCATTCATGGAACAGATACAGTTGATTTAACTTCTGCTTTTTTACGTGAACAAGTTTCAAATAAAAAAATAGTATTTACGGGTGCTATGGTTCCTATGAGTATTGATGAGGTTGAAGCAACTATGAATTTTTCACAAGCTTTAGGTTTTTTAAGTGCTTCTATTGAAAAGGGTATCTATTTAGCAATGCATGGTGTTGTTGTAGATGCAAGTAAATTAATAAAAGATAAAAGTGTAGGAAAATTTCTTATACAAGAATAAATAAGAGCCAAGGCTCTTATTTATAATTTAAGCAGTTGGGTCAACAAAGCTTCTTCCTGCTAGTTCTTTATCAATTGTATAAAGTCCGTAACCATTATCTCCCACAAGCTTAATATGGTCAATGATTTCTCCCACAGTTGCTTCTTCTTCAACTTGTTCAGTAACATACCATTGAAGTAAGCTATAAGTTGCATGATCTTTATCTTTCATTGCTAAATCAGATAAGTTATTTAAGTTTTTTGTCATAGATTGCTCATGAGCTAATGATTTTTTAAATACATCTAAAAGTGATTTATATTCAACTTTTACAGCTTTAATCTCTGGAAGTTCGATTGCAACATCTTGGTCTTCAAGATATTTAAACATTTTCATACCATGTGATACTTCTTCTTGGTATTGAATTAAAAACCAATTTGCAGCTCCATTGAAGCCTTCTTTTGAACAGTACGCACTCATACCTAAATATATATATGCTGAGTGATATTCTTTATTTAGTTGTTCTATTAATGCTTTTTGTAAATCTTTACTAATCATTTAATATCCTTTTTTGATTATTATAATAACAATTCTTTAAATATATCTAAATTAATTTTCATATATTTAGATTTAACATATAAAGGTCTTCTTTCTTTTAAAAATTTTTCTATATCTTCAAAACTTTTCTCTTTGTATAACATATATGAAGATATTACTAATATAGTTCTTGACATACCTAGTTTACAATGAATATAGATTTTATCATGACTATTTTCTATTTCTTTTATTACTTCTAATATATTTTTAGGAGATTGCATTGTTAAATCTAAAAAGTTATATCTTTTTTGAGGAATATCTATTTTGTTAAATTGTAATTCAGGACATAAGTTTATAATTTTCTTAATTCCTAGTTCTTTTAGTTTTTCATATTCTTTAGTATCTGCTTGTCTTCCAAAATATATATTTTCATTAAATTTTGAAATAAAAGGAATTTTTCTTTTATAATATATCCAAGAGAGATGACTTCCTATAAAATAAGGTAAGAAAAAAATCTTTTGTAAAACGTTGATATATGGATTTTTAGAAATTAAAAAATCATTTAGCCCAAAAGTATAAATTGCACTAAGAGAAAAAATACTAAGAAATAAATATAGACAAATTATTGAAGATAGTTTAAAACTTAAAACCATGAAAATAATTGATAAAACTAAATAGTAAAGAGCAATTTTTATATTTCTAGGAGTTGTAAAAGATTTTGTGAAATAAGTTTCTCTTTTTTCATTTATTAGATATACTAGAATAATACCTACTAAAAACCCTGTAGGGATGTCTATAAAATGATGTTGATAAACAAGTAGAGTAGATAAAATCACTAAAATCAACCAAATAAATAATACTATTTTAATTAGTTTTGATTTTATATTATTTTTCATACTAAACCACAATATTACAGCAAGGCTTACATGTAAAGAGGGCATTTGATTGTATGGTAAATCCATTTCTAACATATCAAATAAAAAGTTATCTACAAGTGGTTTTTCAAAAGCAAATTTCAATGGAAATAGTGCAAAAATTGAAACTGAAATAATTATTGACATAAAACTTCTTAAAGCTAGTATTTTTAAACTAATTCTTGTTTGAGATAGTAAAAAAGCTACTACAAATAAAATATCAGAGGACATATAAGGAACAATAAAACCTTCAATAAAAGGAATACTTTTTTCCCATTCCATAAAAAATGAAGTTTGTGTTTGTGTAATAAGTGCGTATTGATTTACACTTCCATATAGTAAAAAAAATACAATACCTAAATATAAGAGCCATACAAAACGCTCTTTTAAAGTACTTTGTGAACTTAATGCAATATCAAATTTAGACATTATTCTTCTTGATTTTACTAGAAGAAACTGTAAAAATTCCCCAGTTATCAATTAACATATTGTCTTTTTTGAAATTAGCTTTTTCAAATAATGTATCAAGTTCATATTGGCTTCTTCTTCTCATAACCCATTTTTCTTGTTGATGATTACCTAAAACATTTGCAATTTGTTCTAATTGAGGATGCCAAGGTTGTCCAGTATAAAGTAAATAGCCATTAGCTTCAATAATAGAAGATATACCTTTAATAGCTTTGTTTATAAGATTATTATCACTAAATAACTCAAAAACACCAGATACTATAACTATATTTGGAGTGAAATTTAAGTCTTTATATGTCTTTTTATCAAAAGCGTCAGCTTGTTTATATTTTATGTTTTCTAGATTTTCTTTTGAGGCTAATTCTTTACCTTTTTCTATATTTTGTATTTGATAATCTTGAACAAAAATACTAACTTGAGGATACTCTTTTGCAATTTCAATTAAATATCTAGCCGGACCTCCTGCAATATCTAATATTTTAATTTCCTTGTTTTCTTCTAATAGAGCTTCGATTTTTGAAACAAGAAGTTTTTTCATATTTATTTTTCTTTGTCTAATACCTTTCCATCCAATACTATCAAGATAGTTTCTATCAATTGATTTTCCTATAAAGCTTTTTCCTTTTGCTTCATTTTCATAAACGTAGTCTAAAGTAACTCCTGAATCAAAGCCATATTTTAAACCAATAGAAATACCTTCACTTAAAAAACCTAAGTTGTGCATTATTTTTTTTTGAAAAAAGTATGAAACTCTATTTATAAAAGATTCATTTCCATAAAGTATTTTTGATTTTTCATCTTCTGTAATTCTTATTTTTTTACTTAGATAATCTTTTTTCTTTAAAGTAAAACATTTTTCCATAAAGTTAAAAATCTCATTTAAAGCAAGGTTTTTATCTAAATCATAAAGAACCCCATGATAAGAATCTTTTAGAGGAACAAGCTTTTTAGTTTTTGAAGAGAGTCTTGAAAAAAAGTCACCTTGTATTTTATCATCAACTACATAATCTTTTTGTGCAGATAAAACTAAAGTAGGACAAGAAATAAGATTTGCGTCATCTACAACTCTTTTTGCAGTATCAAGAAGTGTAACTAATTGTTTTGCTGGTATATCAGGAGTAATAAGTTCATCCGCATTGTATTTTTCTTGTTCAAGAGTATTTTTAGTTAAATACTTTGCTTTTACGTATGATTTTATATTTAAATCTTTTTTGAATTTAATTGCTAGATTTAGAAATTCTTTTGCAAAAGGAAAATAAAGTTTAATTTTAAAAGCAGGTGCAACTAAAGCAACTCCAGCTATTTTAGGTGCATAATCATGAATCCAAGTTGAAGCAACTACTCCAGCAACCGAGTTTGCTATTATAAAAATCTGTTCTTGTTTTATATTATTTTCTTGACAAATAAAATTAACAAAAGCATTTAGGTCTCTAACTAAGTTCATAAACTCATATGTTGCTTTTGCTTTTGTATATCCATGTCCTCTATAATCATAAGAATAAACTCTATATCCTTCTAACCTTTTATCATTTATAATATCTTCCAATCTTTTTGAATGTTCATGGCCTCTATGTAAAACTATTACTACTTTTTTATTCCAAGTTTCATCACTATATTTTCTATAAAATATTTTTTCTTCATCAAAAGAAATAAATTCTGAATTCTCTTCTATCTTACTCATTTTCTTCCTTTTTAAAATTCTCTTCAAGTTTTTTTACAAAATCTTTTGTATCTAAATCTAGATCATTAAAAGTAAAAGCTTTTTTTACTTCTAGTTTTATAATTAAGGGTACAAATAAAGCTTCGTTTTTTGGAAGGGCTTTACCTGCATTTTCTAAAACTACAGGAAGAATTTTTAGATTTGGATATTTCTTAGCAATATGACCTATGCCATTTTTAAATTTTTGTAACTCTTCTGGTTCACCTCGACTTCCTTCTGGAAATATTATCAAGGTCTTTTTCTCTTCAATTTTTTTATAAACTTCATCAAGAGGGTGAGCTGTACCTTTTCTTTTTATCTTTCTATTAATAGGGATTATCCCTATTAGATTTAAAGATATCCATTTTAAATATTTGTTTTTAAAGAAATAATCACTTGCAGCAACTGGATTTACATCTATTACAGCATCACTTTTGTACATACTCATAATTGCTAAAATATCCAAGTGACTGTTGTGATTTGCAATTATTATGTATGGCTCATCTTTTGGAATATTTTCTTTTCCTTTTATTGAAATACCTGTAACTAAGAAAATCAGAGGTTTAACAAAAAACTTAAAAAATATTTTTTTATACATTCTTTTCCCTAGTAATAAAGATAATAAACATAATGGAAAAATAGTGGTGCAGTATAAGTTAGGCTATCAATTCTATCAATAATTCCTCCATGACCTGCAATCATATTTCCACCATCTTTTACTCCAACATCTCGTTTTACCATAGAAACAACTACATCTCCTATAAATCCACCAATATTTATAATAAGTCCAGCTCCAATTGCCTCTAAAATTGTAAATGGTGTAAGGTATGAAAAAACTACAGCTAAAGTAGTAGTTAAAATCATCGCTCCTACAAATCCTTCAACAGTTTTATTTGGACTAACTTTAGGAATAATTTTTCTCTTTCCAAAGCTTTTCCCACATACATATTGTAAAATATCATTTAGTTCAGTTAAGAAAATTAGATATAAAACCATCATTGCTCCACTTACTAAGTCAATTGAGGGCAATCTTAATAAATATGCTACATGACTTATTGCAAAAACAAATAACATAACACCCCATTGAACTTTACTAGTATTATTTATAAAACCCTTTGTATCTCCTATTAACATTTGTCTAAATGGTAAAAATAAAAAGAGATAAACAGGAATACAGATTATAAAGACTTCATACCATTGAATATAGGCTAGATAATACTGAAATATAATTACTAAATATCCATAAAACATAATTCTTCTATCTGTAAGTCTTGTGGGAATTAAAGTAAAATATTCTTTTAAAGCTAAATAACTTAAAAGAGCAAAAAATATCATGGCTAAAATGTCATTTAAAAAAACAGATATAGCAAAAATAAGTATCATATAAAACCATGATTTTGTTCTATCGTATAGCTCTGTGTAAGGTTTGTTATTTTTCTTTTGAAGATATTTTATTACTAAAAAAGCAAAAACTAAAATTGAAAAGATTATTGAAAAAGTAGTTAAAATAGTACTATTTAAGATATTCATATATTTACCTTCTTCCATCTATTTATCATAGTTAAAAATGCTAAAACTATGGCAATAGTTACGATGATGTTTAATATAGTAAAATTTATACCTATAGCAAAAAGTAAAGAGATAAGCCCAATAACAAAAGCTCTATCACTTTTTCCCATAGGTCCATCATATCTTCTATCATTATAAACAGCTTGTGCACTAATACCTATAAATTCTGTGAATATTGAAATAACTACAAATAGTACAACTATTATAGGATTTATTAGAAAAGCAAATGGTAGGTATAAAACTGCATCTGAAACTACATCAGTAATTTCATTTAACATAGCTCCTGTTTTTGTCTTCATATCGTGTTCTTTTGCAAGCATTCCATCTATTGCATTTAAAGCCATTCTTATGAACATAACAAAAGGTATAAAAAGTAAAAAATATTTATTTACTAATCCTAATAGAACAAATATTCCTCCTACAAAAGATAATAACATAGCCCAAATCGTAACTTGATTTGCTGTATATCCTTTTGAAGCAAGGTTTTTAACAATGGGTCTTAATAAAGCTTGGAATTTTGGTTTTAAGTCGTATATTGTCAATATGATTTCCTATTGGTATTTAGAACATAATAATATTTATTATAACAAAGTATAATAATATAATCCTTTAAAAGTAACATAACATTAGTTTAGGTAAAATCACGAAAACTAAAGTACAATTCTTTAGAATTTTGCTACTTTTTATAAGTTATATTAAAAAGTAGACATAAAAAATATAGGAAATTATAAATGGCAATTTATACATGTGGACACACAACTCCTGATTCAGATTCTATCTGTTCAGCTATTTCATTAGGGTATTTATTAAATAAAATAGGAAGAGAAGCAATTCCTGCAAGACAAGGACCAGTTAGTCCTGAAACACAATTTATTTTAGATAGATTTGGTTTTGAAGCACCAATATTAAAAACTGAGTTTGCTGGTGAAGAATTATTTATTACTGATTATTCTGATAAAGGTCAAGCACCAAAAGATATTGATGAGGCTACTGTAGTTGGTATTGTTGACCATCATAAGTTAGGTGATATTACTACTTCCACTCCTTTAGAGTGTTGGATTAGACCTGTTGGTTGTACAAATACAATTGTTAAAGAGATGTATGATTATCATGGTATTGAAATACCAAAAGATATTGCTGGAATTATGTTATGTGCAATTTTATCTGATACGGTTATTTTTAAATCACCAACTTGTACTGATATTGATATAAAAATAGTAAGAGAACTTGCTGAGATTGCAGGTATTGAAGATTTTGGTGCACTTGGAATGGAAATGTTCAAAGTAAAATCAGCAGTTGAAGGTGTTCCTGTTAGAGAATTAATTTTAAGAGATTATAAACCATTTGATATGCATGGAAATGCAGTTGGAATTGGACAACTTGAAGTTATTGATTTAGCAATTTTTGATACAATTAAAGATGATTTAGAAGCAGATTTAGAAGACTTAAGAGCAGAGAATAATCTTCATACGGCATGTTTACTTTTAACTGATATTATGAAAGAAGGTTCAGAAGTAATTGTAGCTTCTTTAGATAATTCAGTTTTTGAATCAGCATTTGACGTTGAATTAGAAGATGGAAAAGTTTGGTTAGATGGTTGCTTATCTAGAAAAAAACAAATTATTCCTTTCTTAGAACCTGCATTTGCATAAATTTTTTAAACAATCCTTTTAAAGGGATTGTTTAAGATTTTTGTTTCTGATAATTATTTATAAAGATTTAAATAACTAAAGCATTTTATTTCAATTTGTAATATAATTTATATCTCTTATTTTTTTATAGTAAAATATTAAAAAACTAGGATATATAAATGGCTGAACAACTAAAAGAGTTATTCTCAAAAGATTTTGTAGAATTTATTTCTATTAAAATAAAAGAGTATTATTCTACTTTTGATGAAAAAAACTTTCAAAAAAAGATTTTTAATAAAAACTGGAAAAACCTAGAACTAAAAGAGAGGATGCGCTTTATAGTTCTAAATTTAAATGACTTCATTCCTATTCCTTATATTGAACAATTAGAAGTTTTAAAAAAAGTAAAAAAAGATTTAGAATATAAAGATTCTATGGCTTTACAATCTATGGTTTTTCAAGATTTTGTTGAAGTATTTGGTCTAGATGATTATGAAAACTCAATAAAAGCTTTGGAAGTATTTACAATAAAGTCAAGTTCTGAATTTGCAATAAGGCAGTTTATTTTAAAGTATCAAGATAAAACAATGACTCAAATGAAAACTTGGACAAAAGATAAAAATGAACATATTAGAAGGCTTGCCTCAGAAGGGTGTAGACCTAGGCTTCCTTGGGCTATAGCGCTTCCAAAATATAAAAAAGACCCAACAGTAGTTTTAGAAATACTTGAACTTTTGAAAAATGATAAGAGTGAATATGTAAGAAAATCCGTGGCAAATAACTTAAATGATATTGCAAAAGATAATCCCCATTTGGTTATAGAGTTTGTAGCAAAAAATTTAGGAAAAACAAAAAATCTTGATTGGATATGTAAACACGCAAGTAGAACACTGCTTAAAAGAGGCGATAAAGATATATTAAAGCTTTTTGATTATGGTAGTGTAGAACATATAAGAGTAAATGATTTTAAGTTGGATACTAAAGTACATATTGGAGACAGTTTTAAATTTTGTTTTGCACTAAAAAGTGAAATACCTTTAGGTAATTTAAGAGTTGAGTATGCAATTTATTATTTAAAGTCAAATGGAACTTATTCTAAAAAAGTATTTATGATTAGTCAAAATGAAATTAAAGAAAAGAAAAAGAGTTTTATAAAAAAGCAGAGTTTTAAAAATATGACTACTAGAAAGCACTATAAAGGAGAACATTTTATCTCTTTAGTTTTAAATGGAATAGAACAAAAGAAATATCCTTTTATTCTAGAAGCTTAAATACTAATAAATATTTATCACATATTATGGTTCTTGTCTAACTTTATATTAAATTATTAGTTTAAAACAGATACCATCACCTGTATTTTGTGCAGATATTTTTCCTTTTAATTTATGTTCAATAATCTTTTTTGCTAAATACAGACCAATCCCTGTTGAAGAAAGAGAAGAGTAATCCTTTTTAAAGATTTTACTAATGAAATCTTTACTTACCCCACCTCCATTGTCTTCAAAATAAAGTATTAAGTTGTTTTGTTCTTCTACTTTAATAGAGATTAAAGGGTTTTTTATAGCTCTTTTTTCAAATATCTTAAAAGAGTTTTCTAATAAAACCATCAGAATATTTAAGAAATAATTTTTCTCTATTAAAATATTTAATGTTTTATCACAATCAAGTTTAACTTTTATATGGTTTTTTGAAAATTCACTTTCTATAAGTTCTATTACATAATTTATTTCACTATAAACATTGATTTTTTCTATATTTACTTTTTCTTTATAAAAATTTAATTGTTTTGTAGCAGTATCTTTTAAATAGATAGTGTTTTGTTTTATATTTGAAATATTTTTGTCAATAATCTTATTTATATTTTTATCATTAAATTCTCTAGCAATCTCTATATGATTAATGCTATTATATATATTATTAATTGGTGTTTTCCACTGATGTGAGATATTTACCATTGTTTGACCTATAAATGAAATTTTAGAATATTCATTTAAAAGTTCAGATTTTTTGTCATTATCTTTTTTTATCTTATAGGTTATTTGAACTATAGCTAGACCTAAAAACAAATCTTGTAAGGTTGCAGCAAAAATACTACAAAAATAACCAAAATAAGTTGGCTGGGCAAATACTCCTGAATAGTTCATCATTGCATAAGCAGTGCTAAAAAATACGATAATATTTGCAAGTAGATAAAAACTAGAACCTTGTTTTTTATCTATAAAAGTTCTAATTGAAATAAGTAAAAGTGTAAAAAAGACTATATTATATATAAGTATAGAAAAATTACTCTGTGTATGGATAATACCAGTAAAATAAAGTAATATAAATACAAATAAAAGAACAAAACAACTTTTTAATATATATACTAAAATTTTATACTCATCTTTTTTAAGTTTAAAAAATATTATTGGAAATATTCCTAAAAAGAATACTACTAAATTTGCCATTATATAAATAACATCTTCATTTATAATGTTATATAGATTAAGTTCATAAAAAAATCCAAAAAAATATGACTGATAGATAATATTAGAGATAGTAAATAATGAATATATTAAAAAGTGCATATGTTTTAAAAATATATAAAAACTCAAACTTGCAATAGCAGAAAAAATAAATATACCTACTATAATAAAATATATCATGTTATTTATTTTATATGTTTTTTCAAAACTATTTATATCAATTATATCCCATTTTATATCCATAGGAGGAATTGTTTTTTGTTTAATAAATATTTCTATATTTTCTAAAGGGTCTAAACTAATATCAAAATAGGGTATTCTTGAAAGATTATCTCTTTGTTGATGGTTTAGTTTATCCCCAAGTTTATAGGTTTTTATGATTTTACTATTTTTAAAAATATATACTTCAACATAATCAATTGCTGGAATTTTATTAAAAACTCTTTTTTTTATTGTTTTGGAGGTGTTGTTTTTTAGTTTTAGATTTAACCAAATGGTATCTTCAAAAATTCCAAAACTATACCGTGTAACTTTTTTAAAGCTATTTTTATTTTGTAGAATATTTTCTATTGTTAAAGTATTTGTCATATCAATAAGATACTTCTCTTTTTTATCAAGTTCTGTAGCAAATAGATAGTTAAAAAATAAAAAAAGTGTTAAAAGAAGTTTCATATTAGTTTAATATATATCCTATATCTTTTATATTTTCTATTATACCATTAGGTAGTTTCTTTTTTAATTTATGAATCATAGATATAAGAGACCTTTGGTTTGTAGAGTTTAATATATCTAAAAGCTCATCGTAACTTACTACTTTTTTCCTATTTTGTAATAAAAACTCAAAAATCTTTACTTCAAAAGCAGTAAGCTTATACTCTTTTTCTTTTTGTAAAATAATTTTTTTTGTTTTATCATAAAAACAGTTCTTTTTAAGTTCATATCTTAATAAACCTTTCTTTGAAACCAACTCTACATATTTGTGTAAAATAGCTTTTAGTTCATCTAATTCATAAGGTTTTATAACGTACTCTAAAAGGTTCAGCTTTATAGCATTTTTTAGTTTTACTTTATCATCATAAGAGCTTATTATAAAAGCTGGAATATCATCGTTACTTTCTCGTATTTTGGATAAAAATTCATAACCATTCATTACAGGCATATCATAATCTACAATTAATAAATTGCATCTTTTATTATTATAAATCTTTAAAGCATCTTCTCCATTATGGGCAATAAAAACTTCTTTAAAATAGTAAGTTAAAATATGCTTTAAACTCTCACATGCACTTTTATCATCATCTACATATAAAACATTTAATTCTTTTAAAATTTCAATCATAATAATTATTATACCACATCAAAGTCAACACAAAATCAATAAAAATTTTAAGAATTTTAAAATTTGTTGATTTTACAGTCATTTTAGAGTGTTATACTGAATAACAGTTCAGAAAAAGGAAACCCAATGAAAAGATTAATCGATTTTAGTTCACGCTTTAGAATTTTAAAAGGTGGGAAGATAAGCTTAGTAGTAAGTGCAATGCTAACAAGTGCAAGCTTACTTCAAGCAGCACCAAGTGGAGGAGTAGTAACCAGTGGAGATGCAAGTATCTCACAAAGTGCTAATGTCACAAATATTCATCAAAATACACAAAAAGCGAGTATAAATTGGCAAAAGTTTAATATAGCCAACCATGAAACCGTAAACTTTAAACAACCCAATAGCTCAGCTATAGCTTTAAATAGAGTAATAGGAAATGAAAAAAGTGTTATAAACGGAGCTTTAAATGCAAATGGTCAAGTATGGATACTTAACTCCAATGGTGTTTTATTTGGTAAAAATGCAAGT
>NZ_BDIR01000026.1 GCF_001895145.1 Arcobacter sp. LA11
AATTCCATAATCTGTATCATGTATAATCAATGTATCTAAAGTATCTATATCATAATCATTCGCTAATACATCGATTGTTAAATTAGTGTTTTCTTCTGTTTCTAACGGTGTTGATGGACTTGTAGTAATTGACTCTATTCTAAAATCGTCATTATTACCACTTGCAGTAATTTCTATTTTTTCAATATCTGTTCCAATAATTATAAATTTCTCAGTATCGAAAGTTCCATTTATAGTAGAACCATCTTTTAGATAAGCTACCCAACTTCCGTTATCATTTGAATCAAATCTTGTTAAATTAATTACTGCACTATTAAATACTTCATCAAATTTAAATACAATAGTATCATCTCTTAGGAAACCATCTATATCACTACTATCGATACTATGATTCTTAACTCCCCATGATCCTCCATTTGTTGAAACATTTGCACTATTATTTTCATTTCCATTATAATATGCAGATACTGTTACACCAGATAAGTTATTTATATCAAATGTAGTTGCAATATCATTTACTGCTATTGGCTTATCATTAGTACCTGTAACAATAATAGTAACAGTAGCAGTATTACTCACTGCAGCTGTTGGGTTTGAAGTATCTATTACATCATATGTAAATGTTACTTCTTGAGTCTCTCCTACTGCTAAATAATCAAAGTCATCTTCTGGATCAAACTCTAATGTTCCATCACCATTTAATGTGATACTTCCACCTGTTACAGGATTACCATTATCTAGTATTCCTGTTAATGTTGCTGTTGTATCAAAATTATTAATTGAAATCGTATCATTTTCATCTAAATCATAATCATTTGCTAATACATCAATTGTCAATGTATCATTTTCTAATGTTCCTATTGGTGTTATCATTTTTGTTATAATTGAATCTACATAATAATCATCAAATCCTCCAGCAACACCCATCTCTATTTTTACAATATCATCTCCAACAATATTAAAAGTCTCTTGATTTGTTGTACCACTTGATACAAGAGTTCCTGCAGAATTATATGCTTTCCAAGTTGCATCATCATTTGAACCCATAGAACTTAAATTTATCGTAGCATTATTAAATGCTTCATCAAATGTAAATACCATTTTTTCATCTGGTCCGTATCCATCAATCTGTGAACTATCAGATCTACTTGTTTTAATACCCCATTTATCACCATCAATAACATCTACACCTGTACTATTATTTCCTGAAAAGGCTGTTATTGTTACACCATTTGTATTATTTACATCAAATGAATTCATTACAACTATTTCACTATCATCTACTGCAACAGGAGTATCATTTGTTCCTGTTATTGTAATATTTACTGTTTGTGTTGTACTTGTATCATTTGCTGCACCTGAATCATCTTTTACTACTATATCATAGCTTAATGTAATTGTCTCTCCATTTGCTAAGAAATCTAGGTCTTGTGAAGTTGTAAAATCCCATGTCCCATTTCCTGTGGGAGCTGTACCATCTAATATACTTACACTAAATCCATCTATTAATGCATTTATATCTACTAAGTCTGCTATATCTGAATCTGCATCATCCCCTGACCAAGAAATATCTCCATTATATGTTGACTCTAATGTTAATATATCATTTACATCTAAATCACTAATTGCTATTGCACCACTTGTACTTAATGTTGCAGTTCCATCTCCTTCAATTAAAGTATTTGCTGCTTGTGCATCTATACTATCAATTTGTGGTTGGTCATTTGTTCCTATTACTGTAAATGTTACTGTTGCCCAATCACTTATTGATGCCTCATTATTGGCATCTCCTGTCTCTCCAAATCCTCTTTGATCATCTACTCTATATTGGAATGTTACTGTTGCAGTCTCACCTACTCCTAAATAATCAAACTCTGTTCCTGGGTTAAACTCTAAAGTTTTTTTATCAGCTGAAATCTCAACAGTACTATCACCTTGTGCTACAATTCCATAATCTGTATCATGTATAATCAATGTATCTAAAGTATCTATATCATAATCATTCGCTAATACATCGATTGTTAAATTAGTGTTTTCTTCTGTAACTAATAAGTCATTTGTTACTTCTACTGATTCTATTCTAAAATCTGTTTGTGTGAATGCAACATCATCATCTAGTGCTTTTACAAGTAAGGTATCAAAGAAGGTATCTATATTTAAAGTATCACTTCCTATTGATGTTCCACTTGATACTTCTACTCCATTTAGTAATGCTACATATTGAACTGTATCTGTTGAATCTATACCACTTAATTTCACTTCTGCTTTATTATATACAGCATCATATTCAAATCTTACTGATTCCTGTGCAAAGAAATTACCTTCAATATTATCTCCATCTCTCCATCTTGGCGTATTTACACCAAGACCATCAGATGTCTCTTCTACTGATACTTCATTTCCTCTAAAATCTATACCTATAATAGTTACTCCGATTGGTGACCAATTCTCACTATCTACTGTTAATACGCTTTGTTCTTCTTCTGGAAATTTACTATCATCTACTGCTATTGGTTGATCATTTGTTCCTGTTATTGTCACTGTTACTAATTGTGGTTCACTTTGAGATTGTTCATTTTGAGAATCTCCTACTGCTATTTCTCTATTATCTGTTGCTGTATAATAAAAGCTTACTGTTGCACTCTCTCCTAAAGCAAGAGCATTAAAGTCACCACTTATTGAAAATGTCCCTGTTAATGGTTCTATTGTTATTGGTGTTTCACTTAAAACTACTAATTCATTATCTACTGAAACTCCAAGCTCTTTTGACTCAAATAACTGATAAGTATGACTATCATTTGCATCCACATCTTTTACTGTTACTAAAGCACCTTCAAATGTATTTGTATTTAATCCATCTAATTCTTCATATACTACTGTATCATTATCATTTATATTTACTGCACTTACTTCTGGTTGATCATTTGTTCCTGTTATTGTCACTGTTACTGTTTTAGGCTCACTAATAGAATTCTCATTTGTAGTATCATCAGTACCTAAGTCACCTAAATAACCTAAACCATCATCAGCTACATAATCAAACTCAATTCTTACATTCTCACCTGATGCTAAATTATCAAATTTTGTACTAAAAATTGAAAACTCACCTGTTATTTCATTAATAGTTACAATTACATCCTCTGGACCTATTTCAACCACTGTTCCATCCGTAATTACTCTAATAGCTTCATAAGCTTCAATTTTATCAGAGGCTAAATGATAAGTTAATTCTGCACCATTATCAACATCTGTACCATTTAGATTATCAATTTCAAAATTTGTATTTACAAACTCTGTATCTTCACTATCAGTATTTAATAAACTTGATTCATAAACTAAACCATTATCTCTTTCTACTAAGATAGAGTCAGAAAGAAATTCTTCTTCAAATGCTTGAGGATTTTCTTCTGAAATAATATCTCCTGATAAAATTTCATTTATATTAAAAGACTCAACCACAGGCTGATCATTTAATCCATTTATATTAAGAGTGAAATCAAAGGCTGCAACCTCTCCTTCAATTTGAACTGTAAAAGTTTCTAAAATACTTTCAATATGATTTAAAGCTTGAATATCTTCATTTTCTTCAAATAAATCATAAGTCCATGAACCATCTTCTAAAAGTGTAAATACCCCATAGTCAGTTGTAGTTGTTAGAGGAATAAATTGTAAATCTGGATAATGAGGGTCTGTTGCAATAATAGTACCACGAAGAGTACCATCTTCACTTTGACCAAAATCCTCAGTTATTTCTGCAGTGATATCTCCACTAAATGTTACATCATATGCAAACGTAGGGTCAGCATTAGGTCCAAGAGCAGCATTAGCAAGACCTGCAATTCTTGCTCCACTATCATCACTATCTGTTGCTCCTAAAGTTCCAGTACCATCTGGATTACCTGTTTGTTCTGAAGATAAACTTTCTTCACCTGCAGCAGCAGCTTCTAGATCATCAATAGTTGTCATTGATACAACTTTTTCTGTTCCTTCAAATACTTCAAAAACTGGTAGTTCAGTATTATTTGTTAAAAGAATTTCATTTAATCCTTTTAATATTATAAAAATATCATTACCTTCTGAATCAGTAAATGAGATTTTTACATCAGAATTATTTTCTAAGATTTCTATATTTTGATTATATTTAACGCCATTTTCTACAGAGATTTTTAATGAATCTACTCCATCTAAAACTAAATCACCATTTTCATTTTTAGATAGAGTATTTAAATCAATTATCTTTCCACCATTTTGTATTATAATTCCCTCATACATAATAGACTCCTAATTTTTTTATATTTACATTTTATAAAAGAAATGTGTTAAATTTATCAAAAATGATATGTTTTACATACAAGTTTCAAAATAAAACTCAAATAAGACTTTTACATTTCTAATAATTAGATTTAGTAAAAATTAAAGAATATTTATTAACTTATATTTAAAATAATAAATACTCTTTATAAAATAAAAAGATTAAAGATTTTGATTTAAAAAATACTTGTAATTTAATTATAATTACAAGTATTTCAGATTTTATTTATTTAGTTTATCAACTATCTTGATAAGATAATCAGCAGAATTTTTAGCAGAAGATTTTAGAAATTCATCAAAATCAAATCCTGCATCCATATCAGCAGTATCTGAAATTGCTCTTAAAATGAAAAATGGAACATTTAAAGCATCACAAATAACTGCAACACTTGCCCCTTCCATCTCTAAAGCGTCAGCTTGGAAAGTAGACTCTATAAATTCTTTTCTTTCATTTGAATGAACAAATTGATCTCCAGTTGCAATAGTACCTTCCAAAACTTGAATACCATTTTCAGTTGCAGCATCAAAGGCTATATTTCTAAGTTCAGCAGATGTTTCAACAAATACAGCACCTTCAGGTACAAAACCATGAGGGTGTCCAAATGCTGTAATATCTAAATCATGTTGACAAAGTTTATTTGCTATTATTAAATCGCCAATTTTAAGAGTAGGATTAATTCCACCTGCTACTCCAGAAAAAAGAAGAGCATCACAAGCAAACTTTTCAATTAATGTAGTTGCAGTTAAACTAGCAAATACTTTTCCTATTTTTGAATATGCAACAACTATGTCTAAACCGTTATAAGTTAATTCATAATATTTATTCTTTGCATACTCTGTTACTTTTACATTCTCAAAATGAGCTAAAAGAGGCTCAATTTCCTCTTGCATAGCTCCCATAATTGCTAGTTTAGTCATTTAACTCACCTAAAACTTTTTCTAATGAAGCCAAATCACTTACATTGATAGTAGGAGTTCCTTTGCAAATTTTTCTATTTAATCCTTTTAAAACTATTCCATTTCCAAATTCAACAAAAGTATCAATTTTTTCTGCATTTGCTGCAATAGATTGTTTATATTTAACAGGATTTGTTAGTTGAGATGCCAATAATTCAATCGCTTCATCTTTTGTAGAATATGCTTCAGCAGAAACATTTGATATTACAGGAGAAAATTCATCTTTTAAATATTCTTCTAAATATGGTCTTAAATTTTCTACTGCACTTGTTAGTAGTTCACAATGTGATGCAACAGACATATCAAGAACAATTGCTCTTTTTGCCCCTGCTTCTTTAAAGGTGTCAACTAAAGATTCCAAATCAGTTTTAATTCCAGCAAGTACTAATTGTCCATCCATATTATAATTTGCTGGCCAAACTTGCTTTCCTGCAGATCTTTGTTCTTCACAAATAGACTCAACTACATCATCAGACATGCCAACTAAAGCCATCATTCCAGCTCCTCCTCCTGCACAAGCTTCATTCATAAATAATCCACGTCTATGTACAAGTTCAACAGCATCAAGATAATCTAATGCTCCAGCTGCTACTAAAGCAGAAAACTCTCCTAAGGAGTGTCCTAAAACAAATTCAGGTACAAGTTCACATTTCTCTTTAAAAATTGCATTTGCAATAGAACTAACAAGTAGAATTGCAGGTTGAGTAAACTCAGTCTTTCCTAAATTATCATTTTCTTCAAATAAAAGCTCTTCAAAGTTAATATTTAATCTTTTGCTAGCATTAGATATCATCTCTTTTGCAATATCATTATTTTCGAAAAAATCTTTACCCATACCAACAGATTGACTTCCTTGACCTGGAAAAATAAAAGCTACTTTTTTCATATTTTTTAACCTTTTATAAAGTTTGTTTTAATTTTTGAGCAATATTATACTCTTTTTTTATAGTGTTTAAAATAAAAAAGCCCAAGAGTATAAACTCTTGGGCTTTTGTTTTTTTGTTATTGTAGATATTAAATATAATATTTAATTA
Source organism: Arcobacter sp. LA11 (assembly GCF_001895145.1). Taxonomy (NCBI): domain Bacteria; kingdom Pseudomonadati; phylum Campylobacterota; class Epsilonproteobacteria; order Campylobacterales; family Arcobacteraceae; genus Arcobacter; species Arcobacter sp. LA11. Next base: position 6,303 of record NZ_BDIR01000026.1, read on the forward strand.
ATATATTTTCGCAACCTGCGAACTAATGACTACAACCACAACCACCATGAGATTGTTGAGCATCTGCTGGGTTTTCAGAACCACAACATCCACCACCCATAGCAGCCATTCCACCTACAACACCAGTCTGAATTTCTTCTTCTGTTGCATCTCTAAGTGATAAAATAGTTACTGAAAACATTAAAGTTTTACCAGCCATTGGATGATTATAATCAATTGTTACTTCTTCATCAGTAAATGATTTAACATTAACTTGTACTGTTTCACCTTGCTCACCTGTACCATATAAAGTCATACCTTCTGTTAATTCAATACCAGCAAATTGCTCTTTTGGTAAAACTTGAACTGCTTCTTCTGAAAATTCTCCATATGCTTCTGCTGGTTCAACCATAACATCTGCTGATTCATTAGCAGACATTTCTATTAATTTAGACTCTAAACCTGGAATAATTTGACCTTTTCCAGAGATAAATTCTAATGGCGCTCCACCAACGTTCGAATCTAGTTGTTCACCAGTATTCGCGTCTTTTAAATTGTATTCTATACCAATTACTTTTGACATTTTCTTCCTTTTTAAATTTTATATTTATTGTATATTTGATAAGTTTTTTGTGGCTGTTTTTGCTTCTTTCGAATCTGGATAGATATCAATTAAAGAAGAATAAAAATTCGCCGCATTACTAAAATCTTTTGTTTTTTCAAAAGATATTGCACTATGAAGTAAAAGCTTTGGCATATATGAAGCTTTATCATAAAGCATTGCCGAAGTTTTAAAATGAGTTATAGCATCATCATACTTTTTTCTGTAATACCAAATCTCACCTAAATAGTAATTGTTCGTTGCAGGTTTATAATTTGCAGTTATTAACTCCTCAAACATAGGAATAGCTTTTGAAAAATAATCCTTCTTGAATAACCTTATTGCTTCATCCATCATCGACTTCTTATCAGTTGAGGATGATATCTTTTTTGTTTTAGTTTTTTTTGTAGTTTTTATACTAGTTTTTGCACCTAAAGATTTTCTTAGTGCATCAAATTCAGCTCTAGTAATAAACTGATTCATATTTGATTTAAACTCTTTATCTGAAATATAAGTCTTGTTGATTGTATTTGTTGTTCTAGAAAGTTTTGCAATTGCACTTTTAAGAGTTGCAATACTTTTGGCAAATTCTTCTTGCATAGTAAGCATTTGAGAAGTTACACTTTTTAAATCTTCAATATCTGTTGAATGCTTTTCAGTTAGTGTTGAATTTTCTTCAACTTTTTTTATAATTTCGTTTATCTTTAAAACTGATTCATTTAATTTTTGAGAATCACCTTCATAAATTGATTCTAAACCATCAATTCTTTCATTTATTGATTCAAGCGTATATTTAACATCTTTAACTTTTGAATCTATATTTCCTAAAGTTTTTTTATTCTTTAAAATATTTTTTTCTGCTGAACTTAAGCCATATGGGTTTTTTGAGTCTAAATTACCAGCACCAAAAGCTGACACCTCATTGGCGTAGCTTAAAGTACTAGTTAATATTAGAGTAGATAGAAGTATTTTGTTCATATATTATTTTACTAGTTTATGCTCAGATCTTCTATTCTTTTGCCAACAAGATGCATTCTTGTCTGTACAAACAGGATTACTTTCACCGAAACTTACTACTGTAACAGCTGACGATGCAATACCTTCCATAACTAAACTATCTTTTACAACTTTTGCTCTTTTTAATCCTAAAGCGTAGTTATATTCATCAGTACCCCATTCATCACAGTTACCTTCAACTTTAATTGTTGTACCTGATTGAACACCAGATAATTTCATTGCATTAGATTTTGCAATTGCTTTTGTATCAGCATTTAAACTATATTTATCAAATCCAAAGTAAATATTTTCAATGAATTCTTTTTTACCATTAATCATATAATAGTATCCATTTTCAGCACTTTCTACTAGTGCATCATTAACCATTTCATTTTGAATATTTGAATTGTCAATGTTATTTAACATAGTTTCAGAGTTTTTAGGAGTAGTCTCTGGCTGAGATACTTCAACTTCTTTTTGGCTACAACCAGTAAATAATACCGCCGCAACTAAAAAAGTGTAAATGCTTAATTTTTTCATAGTTAGTTTCCTTATAAAAATTTTCATCGATTTTACTAAATCTAAGCTTAATGGCTAATTACAAAAGATTTTGTACCCCTAATTACATAAATCATTTATAGCCGCTTCAATTGTATTAAACTTAAATTTAAATCCATTTTCCAATAGTCTCTTAGGTCTTACACATTGCCCATCTGTTAGCACTTTGGCACCTTCACTAAAAATCATTTTTAATACGAATTCCGGTACAGGAAAAATTGTAGGTCGAGATAACGCTTTTCCTATAGTTTTTGTTAAAGTTGAGTTTGTTGTAGATTTAGGAGATGTTAAATTAAAAATACCATCTAGATTTTCATTTTCATAAATGAACATATATGCATTTAACAAATCATCTAAATGAATAAAAGAAAAATCTTGTTTTCCATTTCCGATTATACCACCTAAGCCAAGTTTGAAAGGAGTTAGCATCTTAGCTAAAGCTCCTCCTTTTCCTAATACAATTCCAAATCTAAAAATCACAGTTCTTATATCTAACTCTTTTGCTTTTAAAGCCTCATTTTCCCAAGTTTTGCAAAGTTTTCCTAAAAAATCTTCTTCGTAATCAAAATTTTCTTCATCATAACATTTAAGATTTTTATAAATTCCAACTGCAGATGTAGAAATAAAAAGCTCAGGCTTTTCCTCAGCATTATGCATAGCTTCAATTAAAGCTTGAGTAGTATCAATTCTACTTGCTATTAATATTTTTTTATAGGATTCACTCCATCTATTTATAATATTTGCCCCTGCAAGATTTATTACAATATCTGAAGATGAAATAATAGAAGTTAATTTTTGCATATCCTTTAAATCACTTCTAGATATACCTATAACTTTAAATCCTATTGATTCAAATAAATTTTTAAGATTAGTTCCAACAAAACCTGATGAACCAGTTATAGATACAACTTTCATAAAACTCCTTTGAATCTTTATTTCTTATTATATTAAATTTTGCATGATTTATAGTTAAAAAATAATTAATATATAGACTTTTAAAAGTCTATATATAATATTTACCAATCAATAGATTGAATCTTTCCATTTTTTAGTGGAAATAAAAAAGATTTAGAATGATTAAGTCTAATAATTCCAATAGAACTTCTATCTTTATTATTTTTTAAGAAAATCACAGATTCACCATCCCGTGAAAATTTTGGGAATTGATTACTTCCATTAGAAGTTAGTCTTTTAAGAAAATCACTTTTAGTAGACATTAAATATAAATTAAATGTATATGTACCAAATTCATTATCTCTATCTCTACTTGTATAAATTACAAAATCTTTATGAGTAGTAGCAGAAGAATTATTTCTTCCATGATAAACTAATCTTTCAACTCCCCTACTTCCAAGTTTTTTTGAGAAAATATTTGGATATTTTAATCTATCAGAAACAAATACAATTTTTGAATCATTTTCTACAAAATGAGCTCCAACATCAATACCTTTATATGTTGTTAATCTAATTTTCGATTTTTTTCTAATATCATAAAGATAAATATCCGGTTGATAATTAGGAGAAGCTGTTATTAAAAGTTTTTTCCCATCGGCACTAATATCTGAAGCAACAAGCATACCTTCACTTGTCATTATCGTTTCTCTTTTTCTAGTATAAATATTAGTTTTAATTAAAGTAGGAATACCTTTATCATATGTAGTGTAATAAAAACTCTCTTGTTTTTTATCCGCCCATTTTGGGAATATATTTAATCCACCTTTAATGATTTTTCTTTGAAAAGTTAATGTATAGTCAGCAATTATAATATCTGCTTTTTTTGCACCTTGATATTGAGAAAAAATAACAAACTTATCCATCCAGTCAATGGGAGGAGCTTTTAAATGTTTATTAATTGAAATCGCAACCCTATGGGCTAAAAATGGATATCTTTCTTCACTTGAAGTAGTAAAAGTTCTATTAAAAACAAGTTGTTTAGAATTTATATCATACAGTTTTACCATAACAGAATAACCACCAAAACCACTAACACTGGAATTTATATTTAAAAATAAGTCTGTACCTTTATTTGATAAAGATAACATATTTGGTCTTGAATTATAGTCTACGCTTAGTGCAGAATTAAGAACATCAAAATGACCACTAACCTTTAAATCTTTTGCAACCATATCTTTTATTTTAGATGTAAGTGATTTTTTCATTGCACTTGGAGCTACACCAATTTCAATTTTTGGTAATGTACTTGATTTTTTTACAATATCTATTTCAGCATCTGCTGCAAATGAAAAATTTGTTAAGACAAGTATTAAAACTAATAACTTGTAAACAAATAGATTTTTACTTTGTTTTATCATTTATTAACCTTCTGATTTAAAGTTTATAATAATATCTACTTTTGTGTTAATTTTATGTGTAGGAAATATTTCATTCTTTTGAGATTCTAAAAACTCTTTTAATGATTCATCAAATCTTTCATCTTTTGAATACTTTACTATTCGGTAATCAAAATTTCCATCATTGGTAATTATTACAAGAACTCTTACTACTAATCCCTCTTCTAGTAATCTAGGATTCCATCTTTCCCAAAGTAATTGTTTAATTTTTGAAAAATACTCATGTTTTTCACCTTTACCACTTGCCGCAGTTTTAGGCATATTTGTAGTTGTTTTTACATCATTCAAAAGTTTTGATACAGATGAGTTATCTGTTTTTTTCTGCTTTTGGAATTTTGATTTAAATCTACTAGGATCAATAGATTCTCTAACAGTATTTGTTTCTTTTTCAACAACTTTTCTAGCTTTTGTTTTTACTTTTGCAAATAGAGATTTAGCATTTACTGATTTTTGTTTATTTGATTTAGAAGTAGATTTTTTTACAATTTCTTGTTTTTTTTGAATTGTTTTCTTTGAAACTCTACGTTTATCAGATTTTGTTGAAATTAATTCCAGTTCTAAAACAGTGGTTTTTGCAGAATCATATTTTTTTGCTTCTGGAGCATTTATATAAATCAAAAAAGATGCACAAATAGCTAGATAAATGCTAACAGATATAAAACCTGAAAGATAAAAATAATCTTTTCTTTGCATAATTATCCATCTGTTATAAGTGCTACTTTATAAAAACCAGCCTCTTTTACTGATTTTAATACATGCATAATATCATCATATATTAAAGTTTTTTCTGCTCTTATATGTATAGGAGTTTTTCTATCTTTTTCTTTTGCATATAAAACAAAGTTATCTGCAAAATTATTAAGTTCATATTTCTTTTTATTAACTCTTACTATTCTATCTTTTGTAATTAAAATATCTATTTTTTTTACTGCTTGTATTTGTTGAGAAGCACTTCCTTTTGGAAGATTAATAGGTTCTTCAAATTCAATTACAGGAGCAGTTACCATTAATATCGCTAAAAGTACAAGCATAATATCAACTAAAGGCGTAATATTTAAATCAGGTTTTTGATTATAATCAAACATACCTACCCTTTAGCTATTAAAATTTCTGATTGTGCCTTTAAATATATATTTAATTCGTAAACTTTTCTTGTCAAAATTTGATGAAAAGTATAAGCGAATATAGCTACAAAAATACCAGCTGCAGTTGCAACTAAAGCTTCAGAAATAGCTGGAGCAATAACAGAAAAACCAACTTTAGAATGAGATGAAAACTTTGCAAATGATTCTAAAATACCAACAACAGTACCAAAAAGTCCAATAAATGGAGAAGTTGATGCAATAATTGATAACCAAGATATACCAACACTAGCTTCTTTTATAATATTTAATTCACAAGCGTGTAAAATCTCTTTTGTATTAGCATTATTTGCACATTTATGTAATGCAGATAAAGGACTAATAGAAGCATTTCTTGCAGTTAACGAATCTAAAGATTTTTTTTCATTGAAAATAGAAGATTTTAAAGATAAATATCTATAAATAAATATCCAAAAAACTAATAAGAAGTAAAATGACAGCGACAATAACACTAAAAGTGTTATTGCACTACCACTGCCTAAATAATTTAAAGCTGTATCAATCATTTCGTTTTTATGCGAATGAGTTGATTTTAGCTTCTACTGCTGCTAAAGATACATTTGCATCTTTTACAGAGTTTACTAAATCTTTTGCAGCATCAATATTTTTAGCAATTTCTGAGTTTTCACCAGAAGTAAGAGCTACTGCTCCATCTACTAAAACATCTACAGAACTTTCAGAAACTTTTACATGTCCCCAGTTAATAGCTACTGCTTCAGTTGAGTCTGCTTTTTCTATAATAATTACGCCAACAGTTAATGATGATACTAAAGATGCGTGTCCTGGAAGAACACCAAACTCTCCCTCTTTACCAGGAAGAGTTACAGTTTTAACGTCATCATTAAAAATTTGACCATTTGGTGCAACTATCGATAATTTCATTGTATCCATAAAGTCGCCTTTAATTATTTCATTCCCTCAGCTTTAGCTAGAGCTTCATCAATTCCACCAACCATATAGAATGCCATTTCAGGAATATCATCATACTTACCATCTAAGATTCCTTTGAATCCAGCAATAGTATCATTTAATTCAACGTATTTACCAGGAGAACCTGTAAATACTTCTGCAACGAAGAATGGTTGAGATAAGAATCTCTCAATTTTTCTAGCTCTAACAACTACCAACTTATCTTCTTCTGATAACTCATCCATACCAAGAATTGCAATAATATCTTGTAAATCTTTGTATTTTTGAAGTACAGACTGAACACCTCTTGCAACAGAGTAATGCTCTTCACCTAAAATATCAGCACTTAAAATTCTTGAAGAAGAATCTAGTGGATCAACCGCAGGATAAATACCTTTTTCAGCAATTTTTCTGTTAAGTACTGTTGTAGCATCTAAGTGAGCAAAAACAGAAGCAGGAGCTGGATCTGTTAAGTCATCCGCTGGTACATATACAGCTTGAACAGAAGTAATTGAACCTTTATTAGTTGAAGTAATTCTCTCTTGTAATTTACCCATTTCAGAAGCAAGTGTTGGTTGGTAACCAACTGCAGATGGAATTCTTCCTAATAATGCTGACATTTCAGAACCTGATTGTGCAAATCTAAAGATGTTATCAACGAACATTAATACATCTAGACCTTGTTCATCTCTGAAGTACTCAGCCATTGTAAGACCTGTTAATGCAATTCTATTTCTTGCACCTGGAGGCTCAGACATTTGACCATAACATAATGCAACTTTATCAAGTACGTTAGAGTCTTTCATTTCGTAGTAAAGGTCATTACCTTCTCTTGTTCTCTCACCAACACCGGCAAATACTGAGTATCCTGAGTGTTTGAAAGCAACGTTATGGATTAATTCCATAATAATAACTGTTTTACCAACACCGGCACCACCGAATAGTCCAACTTTACCACCTTTTGAATATGGTGCTAAAAGGTCAACTACTTTGATACCTGTTTCAAACATTTCTGTTTTTGTAGATTGCTCTTCAAAAGAAGGTGCAGATCTGTGGATTGACCACTTTGGAGTATCTGCTGGAATTGCTTCACCTTCATCAACTGGGTCACCAATTACGTTAAAAATTCTTCCTAGTACAGCTTCACCAACTGGTACTTGAATTGGTCCTCCAGTTGCGTTACATTCTTGACCTCTTGTTAAACCTTCAGTCATGTCCATTGCAATAGTTCTTACTCTACTATCACCAATGTGTGCAGCAACTTCTAATACTAATCTGTCAGCGTTAGCGTCCGCTAATACTACATCAATAGCTTCATTAATTTCTGGTAGGTATCCGTCGAATTCTACATCAACAACAGGACCCATTACCTGAATAACTTTACCTTTCATACGCGATGCTCCTTTTTATTATTTTAATGCTTCAACACCACTGATAATTTCTATCAGCTCTGTTGTAATTGCAGCTTGTCTAGCTTTGTTATATTCTACTGTTAAACTATTTACTTTTTCTTTTGCATTTTTAGTTGCAGCATCCATTGCTTGCATTCTAGCTGAATGTTCAGCTGCTAAAGAATCGATTAAAGAATAATACATATTGAAATCAATATATTTATTCGTTAATTCAGTTAATACTTCTTCGTCATCATCTGGTTCAATTTCTAACATTGAAGTTTCATTTTCTGTAACTTCAACATCTTCTAAACTAATTGGTAACAATTCTCTAACTCTAATTTCTTGAGTTAACATGTTTAAAAATCCATTATAAACTAAAATTACTTTATCAGTAGTCCCAGTTTGGAAATCTTCAACAACTTCTTTAATAAAATCAGCTGCTCTATCATACTCAGGTGCAGAAGATAAATCAGAAACAGATTGCTCTAAATCAACATTTTGAAAGTTAAAGTAATCAACACCTTTTCTTCCAGCTGCTCTATATCTTACATTTACACCTTTAGCTTCATAGTCTTCAACTAATTTACTAACTGTTTTAATTGTTGCCATATTAAAACCACCACAAAGACCTTTGTCAGCAGTTACAAAAACAATATCAACTGTTTTTGGATTATCATTTTGAAGGAATGCTTTATTAGTATTTCCTCCATCTTGAATTTTGCTAACTCTATTTGCTATTTCAGAAAGTACTTCATTAATCTTCTTTGCATAACTTCTAGCTTGTTCAGACAATTGTCTAGTTCTAGTAAGTTTTGCAGAAGATACTAGCTTCATAGCATTAGTAGTCTTCTGTGTGTTTTTAACACTTCCGATTTTTAATTTAATCTCTTTTAAGTTAGCCATAGACTAATCCTTATTTTGCACTAAAAACAGTTTTGAACTCTTCTAATGCAGCTTTTAATGCTGTTTCTGTTTCATCATCTAATTTTTTCTTAGATTTAATTGAATCAAGAATATTTGTATACTTTTGCTCAATAAATGCATGTAATTCAGCTTCAAACTTAACAACATCTTCAACAGCTACATCTTCTAAATAACCTTTTGTACCAGCATAAATAACAACAACTTGTTTTTCAATTACTAATGGAGCATTAACACCTTGCTTAAGCACTTCAACCATTCTTTGACCAAGTTCTAACTCTTTTCTTGTACTTTCGTCAAGATCAGATGCGAACTGTGCGAATGCTTCAAGTTCTCTAAATTGTGCAAGTGATAATTTTAATGTACCAGCAACTTGTTTAGTTGCTTTAATTTGTGCAGCACCACCAACTCTTGATACTGAAAGACCTACATTAATAGCTGGTCTAATACCTGAGTTAAAAAGGTTAGTTTCTAGGAAGATTTGACCATCTGTAATAGAAATAACGTTTGTTGGAATATATGCAGCAACATCTCCCGCTTGAGTTTCAATAATAGGTAAAGCAGTCATTGATCCAGCACCTAAGGCATCAGATAATTTTGCAGCTCTTTCTAATAATCTCGAGTGTAGGTAGAATACATCCCCTGGGAATGCTTCTCGACCTGGAGGTCTTCTTAATAATAATGACATTTCTCTATATGCAACGGCATGTTTTGTTAAATCATCATAAACGATTAAAACGTGCTTACCATTATCTCTAAAATACTCACCAATTGTAACACCAGTATATGGAGCTAAAAACTGTAATGCAGAAGAATCTGCAGCACCAGCATTAACAACAACTGTGTAATCCATTGCACCAGCTTCTTCTAATGTTCTAACAACAGAAGCAACATTTGATGCTTTTTGACCGATTGCAACATAAATACAAATTACATCTTCAGTCTTTTGGTTAAGAATTGTATCGATAGCAACAGTAGTTTTACCAGTTTGTCTATCTCCAATAATAAGCTCTCTTTGACCACGACCTATTGGAACAAGTGCATCAATTGCTTTGATACCAGTTTGTAATGGTTCATGAACAGATTTTCTAGCCATGATTCCAGGTGCTTTTTCTTCAACAAATCTTGATTCAGCTGCTTCAATAGCACCTTTACCATCAATTGCTTCACCTAAACCATTAACAACTCTACCAACCATTGCTTCACCAACTGGAGTCTCTAAAAGTTTACCAAGTCTTTTACAAGAAGTTCCTTCTCTAAGACCTTCTCCTTTACCAAGTACAACTACACCAACTGTAGATTCTTCTAAGTTTGAAGCAAGACCTTTTTCGCCATTTTCAAATTCAACAATCTCACCAGCCATAACATTTTTTAGACCGTAAACTTGAGCAATACCATCTGCGTAAGAGATGATTTTACCAGTTTCGTTAACATCTACATTTAATTCAAAGTTATCAATTCTTTCTTTTATGATCGAACTGATTTCATCAGCTTGAATTTTTGCACCCATTCAATTTCTCCTTTGTAAGTTCTAAACTGCTTTTAAAATATGATTAATCATTTGTGATTTAAGTCTTTCTTTCGAGAATGAAATCTCAACTCCAAGACTATCAATATCAACTTTGATACCATCATAATCACAAACATTTTGTGATAGTGATAACTTAACATCAAACTTTTTACTAAATTGATCTTCAATTGAAGATACATATTTAGCAGTTAGTTTTTTGTTTGTGTATACTACACCCGTATAAGTATTGTTCATTCTAGATATTTGACCATCTAATTCTTTTACCATTGCAGGGATTAAATCAAGTCTCTTGTTTGTCCCAAGTAATTTAATTAAATTTTTTAAGTCATCTCCGCATTTATCTATAAATGAAATAACTAAATTTTCTTTATCATTACTATTAACTTCAGATGAAGAAATAATTGAGATAAACTTCTCTTCTTTAAAAGCAGAAGCAATAGTTTTTAAATCATCATAAATAGCTGTAGCAGATTTAACATCTCTACCATCTAATAATGCTTTTACATATCTTTTTGCTATTAAATCGTTCATTATGCAACCTTCTTAACTACAATATTTACTAACTCATCTTGAGTTAATGAAACGTTGTCAGAACTTAATAACTCATCAAGAATTTCAGAAACAATTTGTCTCTTCCCTTTTGACATTTCAACTTTGATTTTATCATCAAAGCCTTTATCTAAGTTTGCGATTTCAGCATCTACTGCATCAGCAACTCTTTGTTTAACTGAATCAATATCACCTTTTGCAGTTTCAACAATTTCAGCTGCAAGAGTTTTCGCTTCTTCTAATTTTTTAGCAGCATCATCAACTTTATCTTTTGAAGCTTTTAAAGTATCTTCTACTTTATCAAGTTCAGCTTGAATAGAAGCCGTTCTGTCTGCGAAATATGCTTTAATTTTATCAGCAAGTAAATACCATAAAATTCCAGCAAAGATTATAAAGTTAACGGTTCTTTGAACTATATCATAGTTTGTTTCCGCACCTTCACTACTAGCAAATAACCCCAGTGGAGCCAAAGCTAATCCAAGTATTAATAATTTTTTCAACTCTAACCTCCCTATTAAATTGAGCTAATCTTAGCTTTTAAGCTCTCATTAAATTGAGGCATTGCAGCTACTAATGATTCTTTTAAAGCTTGTGTTTCTTTCTCTAAGTCTTTTGTAAACTTAAGCGATTTAGCTTCTAGTTCTTCTTTAGCATTTGCAAGTTTAGCATCAGCTATCTCTTTTGCTTCTGTGTATGC
>NZ_BDIR01000027.1 GCF_001895145.1 Arcobacter sp. LA11
TAGGAAATACAAGTGGGATAGTGACAGCAACCGTGTCAAGTGATACAGCTTCAAATTTAAATACAAATCTAAGTAATGCAAGTGCTTCTGATTCATTAACATTGACTATTAGTGGTGTAAGTGCTACAGCAGTTGATATAAATGCTTTAGATGGAAAAACTTCGGTTAATGTTGATGCTTCATCTTTAACAGATATTACTGGTTCATTAAGTGATTTAAATACTATATATGATTCAAATGGGATAACTGGATTAGGAGATGAAAATGTTTCAATTTCTGATACAGGAACTATTACTGCATCTAATATGAATGATTTCTTAAGTCCATTAGAAACAAGTGGAACTATTACTTTAAATGGTTCTGGTAATCTTAATATAACTCTTGGTACAGGAGAAAATTTAGACTTGAGTGGCGTTAGTAACTCTTTAAGTGGCTCATTAACTATAGTTGATTCAAGTGGTGGAAACACTATTACAGGAACATCAGTAGGAGAAACTGTTGAAACGACTGTTTCTAATCTTACTGCTTCGGACAGTATAGATGGTGCAGGTGGAAATGATACTTTATCTTTCACAAATTCTGGTTCAATTGATTCAGATGATATTGTAGATGGAATAAGTAATTTTGAGACATTAAATTTAAGTAATGGTAATGATACGATTAATTTTGATGATACTATTGACTTTAATAATTTTATTGGTGAGTTTGGAACTATTTCAGATGCAGGTGGAACAGATAGCTTATCATTTGGAAGTAGTGCAGTAAGTGGAGATTTAGATTTTAGTAAACTTGGAAATTTTGAAAACTTAAATCTTTCAAGTGTTGCAGACACTATAACACTAAGTGGTGATGAATCTACAAATATTAATGGTTTAGGTGGAGATGACAACTTCACTTTAGACTTTACAAATATTGATGATTTTACAATTGATGGTGGATCAGGGACATCTGATACAGTTGATTTAAATGGAACATCTAATTCAATTGCAGCAGATGAAGAGTTTGGACATGCCTTATCTTTTACAAATATAGAAAACTTAGATATTTCAGGTTTAAATTTAGTTACAGCAGATGGTGATACAGAATTTGAATTTACTGATGCTCTAATTAAATCTTGGACTGGTGAAACTAATGGTAACTTAACATTATCATTAACATCAACTCAAGTTGATTTAATCAAGTTTACTGATACAATTTCTGGAACAGAAAGAAACGAATATGATACTGTAACAACAACGACTAGTATAGAAGATAACACAACTTATGATTTAGGTGATTCTACATTAACAATTGATTTAATAGATGTTTAGGAAGATAAGTGAATAAAAATTTTAATAAATTAGTAGAGGCCAAAAATGGTCTTTGCCTTTACAATATAAATGATCAATATATTGGTCATTCTATAGAAAAGTATGGTGAGTTTTCAGAACTTGAAGTTGAATTATTTAAACAAATTTGTAGAGATAATGATACTGTAGTTGAAGTTGGAGCAAATATAGGAACTCATACTCAAGTGTTTTCTAAACTTGTAGGAGAAAAAGGAAAAGTATTAGCTTTTGAACCTCAAAGAATTGTTTTTCAAACTCTTAATGCAAATATTGCATTGAATTCTATGACTAATGTATTTACATATCAAAATGCTTTAGGTAGTAAAAGTAGTACTCTTTTTATCCCACCTATTAATTATGAAAAAAGTGGAAACTTCGGTGGAATAAGTATTGATAAGTTTAAAGATGGTGAGCCAATAAAACAATTAAAACTAGATAGTTTTATAGATGAAGTTAAAAACTTGAAGTTAATAAAAATTGATGTTGAAGGTATGGAAAGTGATGTTATAAAAGGCTCAAAAAAAACTATTGAAAAATTTAAACCTTTTTTATATGTAGAAAATGATAGACAAGAGAAATCAAAAGAGCTAATTGAATTAATTCAATCTTTAGATTATAAGATATATTGGCATCTACCAAGACTTTTTAATGAAGATAATTATTTTAAAAATAAAACAAATATATTTGGAAATATAGTATCGGTAAATATGCTTTGCATACATAATAATATAGATATTAAAGTTAATAAAATGATAGAAGTTACAGATTCAAATTACCATCCAATGAAGAGAGATAAAAATGACGAAAAATAGTATAAAAGAGTTATTCTCAAAAGCACATGAGTTATATAATAAAAAAGATTTTGAAAAAGCAAAAGAAGTATATGAAGAAATTTTAAGTTTTGATAGAAAAAATGTTGAAGCTTTAGTAAACTTAGGTGTTATATTAAAAGCTTTAGGCGACAGGCAAACTGCATATCAAAATTATGTAAAAGCAATAAATTTAAATCCAAAATATATATTTGCATATAATAACTTAGGAAACTTATTAAAAGATACTGGTAATTATAAAGCAGCTATTCAAGTTTATAGTGATGCAATAAAAATAGAACCAAAAAACTTTCATGCCTACAATAGTTTAGGTATGGTATATGAAAAACTAAAAGATAATAATAAAGCAATACTATCTTATAAAGAAGCAGTAAGAGTAAATCCAAATTTTGCAAAGGCAGTGAATAATATAGGTGTTATTTTATATAAACAAAAAAAATATGAAGAATCAATTGGAATATTTAAAATAGCACTTAAAATTGACCCTAAATACTATGAATTGTATAGTAATATTGGAGCTTGTTTTAATAAATTAAAAAAATATGATGAAGCAATTGATGCTTTAAATATAGCTATTGAGAAAAATCCTAAAAATGGTGGTGCCTATACAAATTTAGGTAATGTTTATAATAAACTTTATGAATATAAAAAAGCTGCAAAACTGCATGAAAAATCTATAGAGTTAGAACCAAATGGTTCAAATGCTTACAGTAATGTAGGAACTTCATATAAATATCTAGGACAAGTAAAAAAATCAATAGATTCATATAAAAAAGCCATAGAATTAGACCCAAATTTTGTAAATGCACACTTTGACTTATCTACAATGTATTTAGCAAAGGGTGATTATAAAAATGGTTGGGAAGAGTATGAGTGGAGATTTAAAAAAGAGGAGATGATTCCTCATATTATTAAAAATAAAGATATTTTCTCAAAACCTATGTTTTCAGGAACTGAAGATGTAAAAGATAAAACTATTATTCTTCACTCTGAACAAGGATTTGGAGATTCTATTCAGTTTATAAGATTTCTACCTAAATTTAAAGAAAAGTTTCCTTGTAAAATAGCAGTAAAATGTAGAGATGAATTAAAAGAACTTTTTAAATTTATTGAAGAAATTGATGTCTTAACACATAGAAATGAAGCAACACCAGAATTTGATTATCATTTACCAATCATGAGTATGCCAAAACTTTTAAATATGAAAACAAATAAAGATTTACCAAAACAAAATCCTTATCTTTTTGCTTTAAAAGATAAAGAGCTTGAAGTAAAAAAAGAAAAAGGAAAAATTAATATTGGAATTTGTTGGAGTGCCTCAATAACAGGTGAAAGCTATGATGGGAAAGTATTTGATTTGAAATATTTTGAACCAATTATAAATAGTAATAAAATAAATGTATACACTTTACAAGTTGGACCAGAAAATGAAGATATTAAAAAACTTGGATTTGAAGATAAAATAATAGATGTAACTGATAAATTAACAGATTTTTCAAAAACAGCAAGTTTGATGAAAGAGTTAGATTTAGTTATCTCTTCTGATACTTCAGTTGCACACTTAGCTGGCGCATTAGATGTTCCTGTATGGATTCCTTTACAGAAAGTACCTGATTGGAGATGGGGAAACAGAGGTGAAACAACACCTTGGTATCCTAGTGCAAAACTATTTAGACAAAAAACTTCAAGAGTCTGGGATAGCGTATTTCAGTCTATTTATGATAAACTTTTTAGTAATTTTAAAATAAAAATAAAATAGATATAGGTAAATATTTGGAAGAAATATTAAATAAAGAAAAAAATATAGAGATACAAGAACAAAAAAACAGAGAGGATTTTCCTCTTCTTTATTCTTTAAAATATGTATTAGATTTTTATTTTGGGGATATCTCTATTGAAACTATTTTAAATCTTTCTGCTGTATCAAATGAAGGGTTTACTAGCGAAATAGCTATTGATGTAGCTAATGAAGTAGGTCTTACTGCAGTTCTTAAAGATATTGATGCTTCTGATATACCAAATCACTTTTTCCCTTGTATTGTCATAGATAAAAATGATAAGCCTTTTGTCTTTATAAAAAAAGATAGAGATATATATTTATATGATCCTATATCAAATGAACAAATAAAAGAAAATCCAAGTTTTTTAAAACATTTTAAAAAAGCAATTTTAATATTTAGAGACCCAAAAAAAGAAAAGCTTTTAGATGGAACACGTTCTAAAAATTGGTTTTGGAAACCAGTTAAAACTTTTTGGCGTTCGTATGTTGAGATTGGATTTTTAACATTTTTTATCAATGTATTTGCTCTGGCCGTACCTCTTTTTACTATGAGTGTATATGATAGGGTTGTACCCAATAATGCAACAGAAACGCTATTTGTTCTTGCTTCTGGTGTAATTATTATACTTCTTTTTGATATATATTTTAAAAGTGTTAGAAATCATATTATTGAAAAAGTTGGTAAAAAACTAGGAGTATATTTAGAAGAAGAATTGATGAAAAGAATGCTTAATATAAAATCAGAATATGATAATATGCTTGTTGGTTCAAAAGCAAATCTTTTTAGAGAATTAAATCAGATAAAAGACTTTTTTGCTACAAAATCTATACTTCAAATAATAGATTTACCTTTTTTCTTCATTGCAATAATTGTTATATATATCATTTCTCCGGCAGTTGCTGCTGTTCCTTTAGCTGTTGCAATCGTAATTATAATTTTTAATGTAATAATGCAAATACCAATATCTGAATTAAGTAAAAAAAATATTGAAAATATTCAATCTAAAAATAGTTATTTAGTGGAAACAATACAAGGAAGTGAGATAATTAAACTTTCAAATGCAAGCTCAACTAAACTATTTAATTGGAGAAACCTTGTCGCAGTTACTGATAACATAGGTCATAAGATACAGTCTTTAAATGTTTTTTCAATGAATTTATCTCAAACAGTTGTACAGTTTGTAACTATGGCTGTAATTGTTGTAGGTGTATTTGAAATTGCAAATAAGAGTTTGACTGTAGGTGGATTAATTGCTGTTACAATTCTTTCTAGTCGTGCAATGGTTCCAGTTATTCAAACTTCTATGATGGTAATTAGATTTAAAGAGATAAAAGAGTCTTTAAATAATATAAATGAATTTTGGCATCTACCTTTAGAAAATGAAAAAAATGTTGAAATAGGTATTGGCAAATTAAAAGGTGAAATAGAGTTCTCGGATGTTGGATTTTTCTATAGAAATAGTAAGTATGCCTCTTTAGAAAATTGTAATCTAAAAATAAAACCTGGTGAAAAAGTAGGAATTATTGGACAAACAGGAGCTGGGAAAACTACATTTTTAAGACTTTTAACTGGTCTAGATAGCACAACTAATGGTAGTATATATTTAGATGGACATGAAATATCGACTTTACATCCAGTAGAAGTTAGACAAAATGTCGGTGTAATGCCCCAAGAACCATTTTTGTTTTCAGGTTCATTAAAAGAAAATATTGAGTTGTCAAACCCTATAAGTAAAGAAAAAATGATGGCATTGATTAAATTAACAGGGTTAGATGAACTTGTTAAAAAATCAGGACAAGGAGATGGTTTACAAGTAGGAGAAAGAGGAAACAATCTTTCTGTAGGGCAGAGACATTTAGTTGCTCTAGCACGTGCTATTTTAAATGATCCTCCAATAGTGATTTTAGATGAACCTACAACAGGTTTAGATGTTGGTTTAGAAAAAACTTTAATCACACATGTCAAACAAATATTAGAAGATAAGACATTGATAGTTATTACTCATAGATTTGCAGCATTAGAACTTGTAGATAGAGTAATTGTTTTAAACAATGGTAAAATTGTAGCTGATGGTCCAAAAGAAAAAGTTCTATTTGCACTACAACAAAAAAAGTAAAAGAAGAGAAATGAACAATAAATTATTTGAAGAAACAAAATGGAATTATTATGTCTCAGTTATTCCCATTATGTTATTTTTTATTGCATTTATCACTTGGTCTTTTTTAAGTGAAATAGATGAAGTTGTAAGAGGTTCAGGAAAAGTTGTACCTTCAGGACAGACAAAAATACTACAAAACTTTGAAGGCGGAATAATCTCTAATATAAGAGTGAAAGAGGGTGACACAGTAACAAAAGGTCAAGTTATTTATACTCTTTCAAATGAATTTTTTAAAGCTGATTTAAAATCAAAAGAGATTGATTTATTAGCTTTTAAAGCTAGTGCATTTAGATTAAAATCTTCTATTGATGAAAAAGAAGAAATATTATTTCCTGAAGAACTTATTTCAAATATTCCAGATATTATTGAAAATGAAAAACGTATTTTTAATGAAGATTTAGAAAATAGGGAAACCAAAATAAAAATTGCGAATGATCAATTAAAGCAAAAAAAATACAAATTAAAAGAAGCTCAAACTAAATTTGACAATTTAAGTCTAGAACTAAATTTGGCACAAGCAAATATGAAAATTTTAGAATCACTTTATAAGAAAAAAGTTGTATCTAAAAAAGAGTATATTAGTGAACTTTCAAAAAAACAAAGTATTGTTACAAAACTTTCTGAAACTAGAAATAGTATTCCTATAATAAAAGAAGAAATTCAAGAGGCAAGAGGAAAAATCAAAACTGTAAAATCTGATATTAGATCAAAACATTTGCAAAAATATTCAGCAATAAAAGCTGAAATAAATAAGTTAATAGAAAGAAATAAAGCAAATACAGATAGAGAACTTAGAAAAGAGGTTGTTTCTCCTGTAAATGGTGTTATAAACAAACTTTATTTCTATACTGTTGGAGGTATTGTAAAAGCTGGTGATAAAATGGCTGAAATTACTCCTCTTGAAGATTCTTTAACTATTGAAGCAAGGGTTAATACTTCTGATAGGGCATTGATATGGAGTGGTCAAGAAGTTTCTGTTGAAATTACAGCATATGATTTTTCAAAATATGGATTATTGAATGGAAAATTAATTTCAATTTCACCTGACTCTTTTGAGGATAGGAACGGAAATGTTTTTTACTTAGTAAAAGTAAAAGCAGATGCTAATCAATTTGCTCCTGATTTACCAATTCTTCCTGGAATGGTTGCAAATGTAAATATATTAACTGGAAAGAAAACAATATTACAATATATTATAAAACCTTTGAAGAATATTGGTAAAAATGCATTAATAGAACAATAAAATAAAAATAATCAAATAACTTTTCAGTTAATTAGCTAGAATTGTTATTTTTTCATTAAAATGAAAGTTAAATTTCACTATTATAAATCACTTTTAAGTTACAATCGGGGTTTTTATGTTTAGCTTCTTTAAATTTCTTCAAAATTCGTTAAAAGATTTAAAAAAGAATAAAGGGTTGTGGTTTACTATCCTTGGGGTTCTTTCAATCGCTGGTATTTTCTTATGTTTATATATTCTTACACATTTAACAGAAAATGTGTCTAAAGATGTATATCAAAATATTTCTACAAACTATGTAAAAAATTACAAAAATAGAGTATTAAAAAAAGAAGAAAATTTCAAAAAAATATTACTTACTTTAAGAACAAATAATTTTTTAATAGATAATATTGAAAAAAATGATTTAATTGCTGTCGGAAATAAAATTTCTGAATACAATGTAAATTTTAGAAAAACAGGATTTGAAACATTACAAATTAGTTTTTATCCAATACTCAATCAAGTTAATCAATATCGAAACAGTATAAACTCTGTAATATCTTCTAAAGCGAAGGCATATGGTGTTGAAGTTTTACAAGATGGTATTTTTTATGTTTATATTGAGCCAATACTTAAAGATGACATTTTAATAGGTATTTTAGAATTAAGAGAAGAAATTCAGAATTTTAAGCAAGAATATTCTCGTGATGATACAATTTTTCTTGTTTTACTTGAAGAAAGAATGTTAAATCAATTATCAATAAAAGCAAGAAATGGAAAATATAGAAAAGTTCTTGATTCTATTTATGTTGAAGAACTAAAATATGATGGACAGTTTTTTGGAAAGATTATAGAGTCAGGGAAAGAAGAGTATAAAAATCTGCTAGATATTGGATACTCTGTTGACGATACATATTTTAGGGCAGCTCATAAGTTATCCGATATAAATGGAAATATAATTGGTGTTATTGTTCTTGGTGAAACAGTAGCTGGTAGTGGTGCATTTGTTAATATTGTTGATAATATGACAAAAACAGTTACTACAGTTGCTCTTGGTTTAGTAATTTCAATATTACTGTTTATGTTTTAGAAGGTAATAGATGAGACGTATTAAAATATTAAAAATATATTTTATATTTATTCTTTTTTTAGTTTTTTTAATTTTTTCAAATATTGATTTAGTTACAGCCTTTTTTATGGCAACTTTAACTTTTAATGTTGCTATTCTTACAATGTTCTCAATTGGACTTTTAATACTTTATCAAGCGGCTATAAAACTTACAATGCTTTCTGGAACATTTGGAATTTTGGCATATAAAAAAGGTCAAGCTTTAGAGTTCTATTTGCAAGGTATTACAGGAGTATTTCCAGCAACGATTGCTCACATGTTTAATAAGCGGGCTAAAAAGGGAGTTTTATACTTTACTCAAAGTGAAGCAAAAGATGTAAGTGAATGGTTATCAGACCAATTCTTTAATCAAAAAGGATATACAAGTTTCTTCGTAGGAACATCACTTATGTTAGGTCTTTTTGGTACATTTACTGGTCTTCTAGTTGCAATTGATGAGATGGGTGCAATTATTTTATCTTTTGGTGGAGATGATATTGATATTGGAGAAGTAATGACAAACTTCTCTGGACCTCTTGGAGGTATGTCAATAGGATTTGCTTCGTCATTATTTGGAGTAGCTTCAGCTGTTATCTTAAATGTAATGCAATATATTTTAACAAGAAACCAAGCAGCTTTCTTAGATGACGTTGAAGATTGGATGAAAGGTAAGATTATTGAAAGTCAGTCTTCTGATATATTAGAAGATAGCCAAGTCGCAAACTTAGGTCTAACTACAACTTCACAAAGTGGAAGTGGTAACGCTATGAACCTTCCAAATGGTTTTATGGATGTTTTTGTTGATACAATGGGAGACTTTACTGATAAGTTAGAGAAATCTAATAAATCTTCTGAAGATATATATAATTTAATTACTGAAAATTTATCAAATACAAATAGAAGTAGTGAAAAAGAATCTGTATTGTTAGAGAGTGTTGTAAATAACCTTAGAGAGCTAAATGTAAATCAATTTTCAAATGCATCGATGATGGAGGAATCACTTCAAGAAATTTCAAATGTAATTTTAGCTGAACATCGATCAGTTAAAAAAAGTCTTGTACTACAAGAAGAGAATAATAAGTTGCTTTTAGAGTTAGTCAATACTATGAATAATAGAATTGAAAAATTAGAATCAAAATAATGAATTAGGTTTATTAATATATGTCTAAAAGATGTGAAGAAGAGTTTAACCCTTGGCCTGCATTCGTTGATATTTTTTCATCGGTTATTTTGGTTATGCTTTTATTCTTATTGGTTGTTCTAGTAAATCTAGGATACTATGCACAGTTTAAATATAAAGTTTCATATACTGGTTCTATAGCTACAGATGATTTAATTTTAAATGATAATCCAAAGTTAATTCAAATTACTGAAGAAGTGGTAAAACAAAGTGAATCTACTACTGAAGCTCCTACTCAAAAGCAACCTAAACCACCTGTTGTTTATGAGCAAATGCAACAAGAGATAGTAAGACTCAAAAAAATCATTGAAGAAAGAGTCGTTAAGGCAAAAGATAAAAAAGAGGCAGAAATTGAAGCTGGTGGTATTGATGTTGCAAATAGAAAAGATGATGATAAAAAATCAAAGCAAGCAATAATTGCAGCTGAAGAGTATTTTGTAGTTACATTTAAAGGTAATGAAATCTTTTTTGACAATGAAATTACAAAGAAGCTGAAAGATTTTATAAAAGATATAAAAACAAAATATAAAAAACATAAAGTATTTATAAATGCTGCTGATATTAAAGGTCAAGCAAGTGCTACTATTGCAAAACAGATATCTCTTGCAAGGTCAATTGGCGCTAGAAATCTAATCAGAAAACTGGGTTATGAGAAAAAAGATGTAAGAATTGATTTATTAGCTAGTACAAAAGTTAAAGAAGAAATCAATGAACAAAATGGATATTTAGTTATTAGGATCAAAAGATAGTGGAAAAAATTTTAATACGATATTTTTTAATCTTTTTATTTATTTTAACATCGTCAAATGCATTAGATGATAAAGATGGAAATTTAAATCTACAAGAGCCTAAAAAATTGAATAAAATTGAAGGAAAAATCACACCTTTAAACTCAGTTAAAAAAGAATTAGCAGAAGATATTCCTTCTTTAAAACCTAAGAAACTAGATACATATGAAGCAGATATAGATACTTCAAAATATACAAAAGTAAAATTAATAGATACAGTTTTAGAGACTTTGTCTCATAGTGATTTATTAAAATCTTCAAGAGAAAAAGTTATTCAATATGAGATAAAAGTTAAAAATGCTTTATCTAATTATTATCCTACCCTAGATTTTGAATATAATTTAGGTAGAACAAGAACTTTCCCTGGTACAGATGATACTGGTAAGTTTAAATTTTTTAATGATAAAAACTATAAATTTGTTTTAAGGCAAAATATTTATTCAGGTGGAGCAACAAATTATGATGTCAAAAGTGTTGCTAAAAAGCTTGAAGTTGCAAAAAACCAATACAGAATTACCTTAGATTCAGAAATAAAAAAATCTATCAAAGCTTATTTTGGTGTTGTTTTTGCAAATCGTTCAGTTATGGTAAATGAACGAAATATGAAAAAACTAAATAAAATTTTAGAAATAGTTACTATCAAATATGATAATGGCGCGGCATCAATTGGTGATTTAACTTCAATAAAAGCAAGTGTTGCAAATGCAATGACAAAGTTAGTAAAAGTAAAATCAAAGTTTATTGAGTCATTAAGATATTATGAGTATATAGCGGGTATAGATTTTGAAAGAACTTTACCTTATGAAATGAATTTTGATGTAAATATTAGTAGTTTTGATGATTTGTTTGAAAGATCTTTAGAAAAAAATAGAAATTTAGTTAATTATTATAAAAGTATTGAAGCTGAGAAGTTTAAACAAAAGAAATTGGAATCATCTTTCAAACCACAAGTCGATTTTGAATTATCATATAAAAAAACAATGGATGAAGAAGATTTAGAAGAAGAAACAAATGATTTAAATGGAAAGTTTAAATTGTCGTACAATATCTTTAATGGTGGACGAGATAAAAATAAAGTTTTAGAAGCTACTAGTAGTATCCGAGATTTAAAATATAGATTATCAGAAGAAAAACGAAAATTAAAATGGAATTTATCAAAAATACATACTTCTGTTGAATCTGTTCGAGAAGCATTGAAAAGTACTATTGTAGAAATTAAAGCATCAAGAAAAATGGTTAGTGCCTACTGGGATGCATTTAAACTTGGGGAACAAGATTTACAAATTTTACTTCAAGGACAAAAACAATTAAATTCTGCAGAAACTGAGTTAGTTAAATATGAAGAGAGTCATGCTACTGACTTCTTTAATATTCTAGAAATTACTGGTGACTTAGCCACATTTTTTGATGTAGATCCAGAAAATACGAAGTTTATTGATTTTTCTAAAAGTGATTATAAAAAGAATATTTTTGTAAAAGATGGTACTAAAATATCTTTAGACTCTAAGAAAGAAGAAACAGTAGAAGATAAAGAAGATATTTTAGAAAAAGAAATAGAAAAAAAAGAGATGGAAATACCTTTACCTAAGCCATCTATTGATGAAAATATTAATAACTTCTTAGAAAACTTTTTAAATTTTGATGATGAGAGTTTTATGATTGAAATATCTGATTTTGGTAATATTTATGAATCTTTTGATTTCATTAAAGCAAATAATTTTGATACGAATTCATTTTCATATGATGTTGTAGAAAAATATAATATCAAAACTAGAGTTGCTCATAATAACTTTAAAACCTTAGAAGATGCAAAAGAGTATTTAAAAATATTAGAAACAAAAGATTTAAATAAAACATATAGAATTAAAAAAGTAAAAGAGATAAAATCTTTATACAATAAATACAAAGATGGTTTAAAAGTAAAAGTTAAGAAAGTAAAACCAAAAATAAAAGTAAAAGTTGTAGAAAAAATTAGACAAGAAATAAAAAGAAAAGATTTTTTAACAAATGAAGCTTTTAAAAATAAGTTTTTAAATTCTAATGATAATTATTTCACTATTAATGTTTCTTCATTTACAAAGAATGAAAAAGTTGAAGAGTTTATAAAGTTTAATGAAATGTATGAACAATCTTTTTTCTTTAGTTATGGTGAAAATAAACAGCTTATTAAATTGGTTTATGGTATTTATCCTAGTTATGTCAGTTTAGAACAAGATTTAAATAAAATAATATTTGAAAATAATGGTATTTATCCTGTTGTAGAAAAAGTTGGCTTGGTTAAAAATTTATACAATAAAAATATAGAATTAAATGTAAAAAAAGATAAACCCATAGAATATGAATATATAAATCTTTCAAAAAAACAATTAGAAGAAAAGAAAAATATCAAGATAAAAAAAGACTTGGTTAAAAATGAAAAGAATGAAGAAGTTCTTACTTTAACAAAAAGACCTACTCTTGATGATGTTAATAAGAAAGAAAAAGAAAAAATTCAAGAAATAAAGAAAAAGCTAGAAAAAATATTACCTACTAAAAAAGATTTAGAGAAAAAGTTAGCAGAAGCAAAAAGAAAAGAAGAATTAAGATTAAAAGAAGAAGCTAGAAAAGCAAAAGAGCTTGAAGAAAAAAGAATAGCTGAAGAGAAAGCGAAATTAGCAAAAGAG
>NZ_BDIR01000028.1 GCF_001895145.1 Arcobacter sp. LA11
CATATGAAACAAATACAATGAGAATCATCAGTGATGATGATACAGTAGCAGGACTAAATGGGAATTCTGGATATGGTAATAATCCATCAGATGGAGCAGGGAGTGATAGTAAAGAATATAATCAAGTTAAAACACTTCAATTTGATGTAGGAGCAGATGGTGGAACAGTAGCATGGAATATAGCGAATAGTTCTACAGTATCAGGAGCAGTAGGTATTACATTTAGCGTAGATGCATCAGGTTCATTTATAATAACGCAAGACCAAGGTGGAACAGCAGTTGAAATTGCTAAGATAACATTAGATGAGAATACAGGTAAATATGTATATACACAAACTGGAAATGTAATACATGAAAATGATGGTAATAATACAGAGAATGAAGCATCATTTGTAATAGGATTTACAGTAACAGATGGAGATGGGGATAAAGCTGATGGTAATCTTACTTTATTAATTGATGATGATACTCCAGTAATTTTAAACGATACTGTATCAGCAGATGAAGATAGTATTGTTTATATTGATGTTTTGGCAAATGATAGTTTAGGTGCAGATAATATAGCTATGACAAGTGATCCTTTGACTAATCCAATTACAATAACAACTAATCCAACAAATGGAACAGCGGAAGTTGTTTGGAATATAGATGAAGGTAAATGGCAAATTAAATATGATTCTGATGAAAATTATAATGGGAATGATTCAATAGGTTATAAGATAACTGATGCAGATGGAGATGTTTCTCCTGAAGCAACAGTTTCTGTGACCGTTAATCCTGTAAATGATGCACCTATTGCTAATAATGACTTTGAAGAAATGCATATTAACTTTAATTCTAATTCTAGTATGGTAGTTCAAAACTCTCCTGAATTAGAGTTAGGAAAAGATAATTCTGACTTTACTGTTTCTTTCTCTATGTATCTAGATATAGATCATACAGGTGCATGGAGAAACATAATGCATAAGGGTGATACTAATTCAGAAAGAGGTCCAGGTATATGGATGCATCCAAATACAAATAAAATTCACTATACATTAAGCTCAACAACTAATTGGAATAATAATAAAAATAGCGTGGCTGAAATAGAATTGAATGAGTGGACTGAAATTAGTTATGTAAAAGAGGGACAGACTGTTAGTTTATATATAAATGGTGTTAAGGATTCAAGCTTTACCTTTACTGGAGATTCTTTAAGTAATACAGGTATCTTTAGTTTTGGAGATGATTCTTGGTATCAAGGCTTTGATGGTTCAATGGATAATATTCAAATTCATAATAAAGCTTTATCTTCTACCGAAGTAGAAGCAGTTTCTAAAGGGGAAGTAATTATTGGAGATGAGCTTGTAGCTTACTATGATTTTGAAGGTGTTAATCCATATAATGATAAATCAGGAAATGAAAATAATGGGCAAGTTCAAAATAATCCAGTTTTAGAGAATAGTTTAACAACTATAGAAGAAGAACCTATTAGTATTAGAATTACAGATTTAATTGCAAATGATAGCGATGTAGATGGATCTCTTTCAGAGTTAGAATTAACTTTAGTTGCCGGAACTGAAGTTGGTGGAACAGCCGTATTAGATGGCTTAGGTAATGTAATTTTTACACCAGATTTAGATTATAATGGAAAAGCAACATTTGAGTATACCGTTACAGATCAAAACGGTACAGGCTTAACAAGTAATATTGCTACAGTTTCTATTGATGTTACTCCTGTTGATGATGCTCCAGAATTTAATTATAATACTGTTGCTCCATTCCCTCAACCGGTATTTTCAGAATATTACTCTTCTGAAGATGGAAGTGAAAAAACATTTGCAGTTGGAGATACTAGTGATCAAAGGACAGATACTATATTGTCTTTTAATAATGAATTAACAATGATCGCTTGGGTTAAGTTTGATTCAGTTATTAATACATCTAGTAATGAAAGAATACTTGAACTTAGTAATAGTAATGGTTGGCTAGATAGTACAGCCATTGCATTAGGAAATGGTACAGATGATAAATTACTTAGAGTATGGACAAATGATGAATCAAGTTCTGAGAAATCAGTAGAATTACAATATGATATTTCTAGTTTATTAGGTGATGAAACTTATCATCAAATTGCATATAGTATTAGTAATGCTTCATTAGATTTATATATTGATGGAGTTTTAGTTGATAATTCAGTTTTAACTAATCCTATTGATATAATTGATGCTTCAAAAATTAATATTGGTGGATATGATGGAGGTTCTGGACATGCACCAAATGCATCAATTGATAATATAGAAGTTTATGATATAGTATTAACAGCTAATCAAATTGGTGAATTATATGATCAAACTGTTACAGTCACTGATGTAGATGGTGGCGAAATTGATATGGTTTCATTATTAGCTAATGCAACTTCAGAAATTGGAGATAATTTAGATACGATTGATTTAACATCAGGCGATCATATTTTATCAAATATAGATTATTTAGATGTTATTGCAATGACTGATGCTGATAATACATTAAAAATTATTACAGATGGAGATTCAAGTACAGGAGATAAAGTTAAATTAGATACAGCTGATTGGAGTCCTTCAACAACGCCTGATGCTGAAGGATATACAACTTACACTTCGACAACAGATAATACGGTCAAATTATTAATTGAAGCAGATAACGTAGAGATTTAATAACTTTGCAAAAAAAGGGCTGGTTTTTTAAACTAGCTCTTTTTTAAATTTAAGTTAGTTGATAACCAATTCCAAATACATTTTTTATAGAATCTTTTCCAATTTTATTTCTTAATCTCGAATAAAGTGATTTAAAAGCTGATTCAGTTATTTCTTCATTTGCCCATAAGTAATTCTCTATGTCTTCTCTACTTAAAGTTTTATGCTTATTTGCAAGGAAAAGTTCTAGTAATCTAAACTCATTTTTTGTTAACTTTGTTGTATTTTTTCCTTCAGTAAATATTGTTTTTTCATGATAATCATATATGCTTCCATTCTGAAGACTAATTGTCACATTTCCATGGTTTACAATGTGTTTTGCTGTTTGATTAAGTGCAAAAATTAGATTTTCAATTTTTACAGGTCTTATAACAAAATCGATTACTTGTATTCTAATTGCTTCAAAAAGGTATTTTTCATTCTTCTCTTTTGATAATATTATAATAGGTACACTATGATTTATTTTTCTTATCTTTTTACATAAGTCTATACCATTTATATTTGATAAATTTATATCTGTAACTATTACATCTGGATGTTCTATTGAGAATATTTTGTATGCTCTCTCGGCAGAGTGTGAGATTATTATTTTATGAAAAAAATGTTCTAAAACACTGACTTCTTTTGGTGAAATATTTATCTCTTTTGAAACAAATAATACTTTCAAACTCTTTAATATATCTTTTAATGAATAGCCCATAATCTCATTTCCATATTTTAGTTACAATTCAATTATAATTAAATGAAATTAAAGCTATCTTAAAGCTTTATATGCTAAATTTGAGGATAGTAGCATAAAATATTTTCTTTGAGAAAATTATTTTTTATTAGAATTAGGGGTCTAAAATGAAAAAATGCATGATAAAATTAAGTCTGCCAACAATAATATTAATAAGTTCAACTTATTTATATGGTAATACACTTCAAGAGGTTGTAGAACATACAATGACAAACAATCCAAAAGTTTTGTCAACATTAAAAAATAATGATGCATACAAATTGTACATTGATGAAGCAGAAGGTGGTTATTATCCAAAATTAGATTTAACTGCATATGTAGGAACAAAAAGGACAAAAACTAGTCCTGATATAGGAAATAAGACAGAATCAGATACTCAAGGGTATAACGCACAGTTAGATTTTGAACAACTTATTTATGATGGTGGATTGACTAGTGGTCAAATTGATGAAGCTCAATATAGGTATAACTCAAATAAATATTTAAATGAAAGTATTGTGGATGATATTATTTATGATAGTGTTGATTCTTATTTAAATTTAGTTAAATATAAAAATAGGTTAGATGTTGCTAAAAAAAGTTTAGCTATTTATGAAGATTATTTGATAACTGCAAAAGAGACTGAAGAGATTAGTGGAGAGTCCTTACAGAAGGCTCAAGTCAATGCAAAAATACATTTTGCCAAGAATAGTATGTATGCAGATACAAATAATAATCTAAGAGCAGTAAGTTCATTTACAAAAAATGTTGGT
Organism: Arcobacter sp. LA11; assembly: GCF_001895145.1. NCBI lineage: Bacteria > Pseudomonadati > Campylobacterota > Epsilonproteobacteria > Campylobacterales > Arcobacteraceae > Arcobacter > Arcobacter sp. LA11. The sequence goes on from NZ_BDIR01000028.1 coordinate 4,206, forward strand.
ATAGCTCCCGATGGAAAATCTTGTAGACCAAATATCAATAATTCAAGAGTTCCTACAAGTTTAAAAACATTAATTGATGATGTTTTAGTTACTAATCCTTTAATTTTAGAACAAGTTGAAAATATAAAAGAGCAAAGAGCTATTTTAAATCAAAAAGATGCAAGTTTCTATCCAACAATTAAGTTTAAGGCACAAGGTATTTTTGATAAAGACTTAGTTACAGAAGATGAACGAACGCAAGTTTATACTGCAAGAATTGAATTAGCATATAACCTTTTTAATGGAAATAAAGATAAATCATCATCTATGAGAGAAAAAATATTTTTACAAGAAGCACAAAAAAATCTTGATACAGTTACTACTGAAGTAGTGGATGAAACTACCGCTTCATATAATACTTTTGTATACTCTAAAAAAAGAGTAACTGAATTAGAAGCATATATTAAAGACAATGAAAATATTTTATCTATCTATAAAGATCAATTTGAAGGCGGAACTAGAACTTTTATTGATGTTTTAAATATAGAAAGAGATCTAACAAGTGCGAAACAAGATCTAATAGATGCCGAATATGATTTAGACTCTGCTTACTTTCAAGTTTTTACAAAGTTAGGTGGAATCGAAGAAGCTGTAGTAAATGCAAATGTTGAAGCTTGTACTGAAACAAAGCCAAAAATGGAAGAAAGAGTACAAGTAGTTGAAACAACATCTGATGATGTTCAAGCTATGTTAGCTGATGAATCTACATCACTTCCTCCTGCTGCAAATATTGAAGGTACTTATGGTTTATATATAGTTGCATATAGAAATATTACGAGAGCTGAAGAAAGTTTAGGAAAAGCAAAAAATATTCTTGGCGAAGATATTAATATTAAACTTGAACCTGCAAGAGGTTATAATAGTGTAGTGATTTATAATATATCTACAATGGATGAAGTTAAAACTATTCAATCTAAAATTGATGGAAATTTCCCAGGGTCATATATTAGAAAATTTACTAAATAATATTATTTAGGATAACCTTTGGAAGATATAAACAACGAGTTTGATAATATCGTTGAAAATAGAGAAGTAGATACTCTTTTAGAGTCTCTACTTTTTTTATCGAAATTTCACAAAAGAGTAGCTTCTTCTGAGTCTCTGGTCTCAGGTCTTGCAATACATGGTTCAATTATGAACCCATCAATGTTTATAAAGTCAGCAAAAAGAATTGGACTTATAGCAAAACCTATAAAAAGAAAAATTGAACATATTGAAAATATGTCACTTCCTGCAGTTGCCCTTTTTAATACAAATAAGGCATGTGTAGTTTTAAATGTAAATTTACAAGAAAATCAAATAACAGTGATAATACCAGATGTTAGTTTAGGCGAAATCACTATCTCTTTAAATGATTTTAGAAAAGAATATAGTGGAAACTTATTAATTATAAAACCTGCCTATAATTTTGAGAATAGAGTACATAAAGATGTAAAAGTATACGAAGCCAAAAAATGGTTTTGGAGTACAATGAGAAAGAACTTTAAAATCTATTATCTAGTTATTTTAGCTGCAATTATGATTAATCTATTTGTAATAGCAGTACCTCTTTTTACTATGAATGTATATGATAGGGTTTTGCCAAATAAAGCTGTAGATACTCTATGGGTATTAGTCTCGGGAATTGCTATTGTTTTAATATTTGATTTTATATTGAAACTCTTGCGAGCACATTTTATTGAGCAAGCAGGAAAACGTGCTGATATACGAATGTCAAGTCTTATTTTTGATCAACTTTTAAATATCAAGTTGAATGCTAAGCCTCCATCTACAGGTATGTTTGTTAGTAGACTTCAATCTTTTGAAAGTGTTAGAGAGTTTTTTACAACAGCTACGATAACTGCATTTGTAGACTTTCCTTTTGTAATTATATTTATCTTTATAATCTTTTTTATTGGTGGCCCTTTAGGATATGTATCTATTGTTACTATTTTTATTGCAATTAGTTTTTCATGGATTATGCAAAGACCAATAAAAGATACAATATTAAAGTCAGCAAAAGAAGATCAAGTAAAGCAAACAGTTCTAACTGAAGCTGTAACTGGTTTAGAAATCATTAAAAGTGTAAGGGCTCAAAATAGAATGAGAACACACTGGGAAAAATCAATTTCTCAAACTTCTTTTTATGGTAATAAATCACATTACTTATCCCAAGTAGTGACATATTTTGTAGGATTTATATCTCAACTATCTAGTATAGGAATAGTTGCAGCAGGAGTATTACTTGCAAATGAAGGTCAGATAACTATGGGGGCAATTATTGCTTCTATGATATTAAATGGTAGAGTAATTGCTCCTGTATCTCAAATAGTTGGTATGATTATTAGATTAGATAGAACTATGATATCTCTTAACAATATTGATGAGATTATGAATATGCCAGTGGAAAGAAGTGAAGAACAGCATTATTTAAGTAGACCAGATTTAAACGGAGATATAATTTTTAAAAATATATCTTTTTCTTATCAAGATCAAAATTTCAATGTATTGAAAGATATTAATTTTACTATTAAACAAGGTGAAAAAGTAGGGATTATTGGAAAAATTGGTTCTGGAAAATCTACTATTGCAAAATTATTGATGAATTTATATGAACCTACAGAAGGTTCAATATTAGTTGATAATACAGAACTTAGACAAATTGATCCGGTTGATTTAAGAAGATCTATTGGTTATGTTCCTCAAGAACCTTTTCTATTTATGGGAACGATAAAAGATAATATAACTATTGGAGACCAGTTTGCTACTGATGAAGAGATTTTAAAAGCTTCAAAAATATCTGGTGTTCATGATTTTCTAGGAAAACATCAGTCAGGATATGATTTACAAGTAGGAGAAAGAGGTGAAGGTTTGAGTGGTGGTGAAAGGCAATCCGTTACTTTAGCACGTGCACTTGTATCCAATCCAAATATACTAATATTAGATGAGCCTACAAACTCTATGGATGATTTAAGTGAAGAAGCATTTAAGAGTAAGTTAGCTCATATTGTACAGGATAAAACAGTTGTTGTAATAACACACAGACCGTCAATTTTGTCAATTGTAGATAGATTAATTGTAGTTGATGATGGAAAAATAATTGCTGATGGGCCAAAAGCAAAAATTATAAGTTCATTTGCAAATAGTCAAAAAATTACTAAGAGAGTATCAAGAGATTAATATGAGAAATGAAGAAGACATAAGTTTTGTAAATACACTTTACGCTCAAGAAAATGCAAAAATAAATGGAAAAGCTTTACTTTTATTCTTTTTAATATTTATTTTTTTTTCTTTTGCAATTTATTGGGCATATATTTCTCTTATAGATGAATTAGCAAGAGGTGAAGGTAAAGTAATACCTTCTGAAAAGATACAGACTATTCAGAGTTTAGATGGTGGTATAATCTCAGATATCTTAGTTAGTGAAGGTCAAATAGTAAAAATAAACCAACCTCTAATGAAAATTGATACTACAAGGTTTCAGGCTTCACTTGAAGAGAATAAAAAGACATATTATCATTTACTTATTACAAAAATTAGACTAGAAGCCGAATCTCAAATAGATATTTCTAAAACTATACCAGAACTTAAATTTTCCAAAGAAATTCTTTTAGAAGCAAAAGTTTTTGCAAATGATGATCAGAATCTTTTTAGGAAAAGAATAGAAGAACTAAAAAGTACAGTTAGAATTCTAGATGGACAATATAAACAGAAAAAGCAAGAACTTATAGAGACAAAAAGTAAAAGTTATCAGTTAAGTAGAAGTTTAAAGATCCTTGCAGAAGAAAGAGATACTATTGCAAAATTAGTTGCAAGAAGATCTAGGTCGAATGTTGATTTATTAAAATTAAAAAAAGAATATAGTCAGCTTGATGGAGAATTAAGATCAACTAGATTATCCATTCCAAGACTTCAATTTGCAATACAAGAAGCTAGAAATAGAAAAGAAGAAAAAGTAAAAATTTTTAAATCTGAAGTTTTAAATGAACTTCAAAAAATAAATACAGAAATAAAGAAATATGAATCTAAACTTGTTTCAGACGAAGACAAATTATCAAAAACAATTCTAAATTCACCTGTAAATGGGATTATAAAACAAATTAATGTTAATACTGTTGGTGGTGTAATTAAATCAGGTATGGATTTAATTGAAATTGTTCCTTCTAGTGAAATTTTACTTGTTGAAGCAAAAATTGATCCTAAAGATATTGCATTTATTAATCCTAAACAAGAAGCTATTGTAAAGATTACGGCATATGATTTCTCTATATATGGTGGATTAGAAGGTAAAATTGTTGAAATTTCTGCAGATAGTATTAAAGATAAAGAATCAAAAGATGATAAAAGTTATTATAAAGTAGTTGTAAAAACTACGAAAAACTATTTAGAAAAAAATGGAGAAAAATTACCAATTATACCAGGTATGATTGCTTCAGTAGATATTAAAACAGGAAAGAAAACTATCTTAGATTTTATATTAAAACCTATTTTGAAAACAAAAGAAAATGCATTACATGAGAGATAAGGCTTAAAATGTTAAATATAGATAATGAACTACTTGAAAATATAAATTCAAACGCACTTTTTCCTATAGATAATGATACTTTTGAAATAACAAATTTAATTAAAGCGTATGAGTTAGAAGTTGATAGTTCGATTATTAATACTATTGATATTCAATATGAAACTGTTTTAAACTTTATAATTGGTTTATATTTAGAAAATCAAGTATTACCTTCTGATTTAAGAGAACTTGTAAAGAATAGTTATAACTATAAAATATTTTTATTAGAAAATATAAAAAATAGAATGAAAAATATTATTAAGGAAAATTCAGTTCATCTTTTTAAAGAAATATTTATTATTTTAAATCTTTTGTCAAATGGAAATAAGTATAGTTTACTGACAGATGAAAATATGTTTTCAATTGAAGAGTTACATTTATTTTTAAATGATTATGAAGATATAGTTTGTGAACAATTTATTAAAAATGATAAACAAAATTTCGATTTATCTTTTAAATATTATCTTGCATTGCTTGAAGTTTTAAATGAAATCTGTGTTATTAATTCATTAGATATACAAAGAAGAAAAAATATTAATGGAATTCTTGAACTGATTACAAATACTATATCAAATACAAAAAATAAAATTCAACTAGAAGAAAATGATATAAAATCTTTGAATAGTATATTAGGAAAATTGCTTTTATACTTTACTAATATGACTTATATATCTATTGATACAAACAATAAAGATATAGTAATCCAAAAATATGCTTTTATGTTAAATAAAATTTATGATGGATTTAAGCTTTTAAATTGTGAAGAGAAGTACTATTTATCTTTCTTAGATAAAATTACAACACTTATTTTAACATTAATATATAAGTTAAAAACGAAACTGCATATAGAAAATATTGACTTTTCTGATTCAAAAGATTTAGAAGACATTTTTATTTTATATAATAAGAGTGTAAATATTTCACAGCATATTAATGTATCTGATATTAATGATTTTAGAGAAAAACTATTAGAGAATTATAAATATTTATATTCTAATACGACAAATGTTAGTTTAGATGAGTATAGTGACCCTATAGAGTTTTTTATTAGTTTAGATGAAATTTCAAATATTGATATGTTAATTATTCATAATATTGTTTTGTATAGTGATGATATTGAAAAAAGAAAATTAGATTCACTTGTAAAATCATTATTAGAAAAGAATAAGTTTGATAACGATTATTATGAGTTTTATAAATTAAGAATAATAGATAGAATAATACAAAAGTATATATCTTTAAAGATTAGTACTTCTGAAAATAGTTATATAGAAGAAATCATAAAATATATTGAAAAAAATAATCTTGTCTCACATTTAATGAGTATGTATGCAAAAATATACCTAAGTTTATCTCTTTATTTTTCATATGAAAAAGAAGAAAACTCTCAAACAAAATCAAAAGACTTCTATTTTATTTATCAGAGATTGGACAATAATAACTTTTTAGACAAAGAGTTTTATACAATAAACAAGCAAATAATTTATAATTATGCAAGCACTTATTTTAAACAGTTTAATTTTAGGAATCAGATTAGGTTTTCAAATAATGAATATTTACGAGTAGGAAAAGATTTAATTAATAAATCAGTTGAAATAAAAGAATTAAATTTAAAAAATGCATCATTATTATATATAGAAGGTTTGATAAAAGATATCTTAGATATTAGTGAACCAAATGATATATGGCTAAATGAAAAAATTGAAATACTTATTTCTGAGAATATATTTTTTGGTTCTGCAAAAGTAAAAATAGAACTAAATGATGAAAAATTTAATATCTTAGAAATTGGATTTGATAGATATAAGATAAATATTCAAGATGACTATTATTTGGTTTTATATTATTCTAGTTATTATAAAATAGCTTTTGAAAAGATTTTAAATAAAAATAAAAAATTTATTGAATTAAATGTAAAAAACATTTTTAAATCTTATATTAATAGTATACCTTCTTATACTGATGTAATAACAAAATTACCCAATATTAATAAATTAAAAAGTGATTTAAAAAAGATTTCTGATAAAAAAATTACATTTTTTGAAATTTATTTAGATTCTCTAGTTGAATTTTCAGAATCATATAATATTAAAGCTTCAAATGAATTCTTTAAGGCAATTACTTCTGAAGTAAATGAAAAATTTGATACATACAGATTATTTGGACCTAAAATAGGTATGATTTTAGATGAAAATAAAGACTATCAAGAAATAGTAGATTTCCTAAAGAATTTAAAAATAAACTTTAAAAATGAAGAAAAAGATATAAAATTAACAATTGCTATATCAATTGGAACAGCAGACAAAATTTTAGATAAATCTTTTTATTCTCTTTCATCAGCGAAAATATCGAATGATAAACTATATATATTTGAATAAAAGAAGGCTTAAAAGTAGTAAAAGCAAAAGAAATTAAGAATTTAAGCCAGTACTAAGAAAAAACCCTTGACAAGAGAGAAAAAATCTATTATAATTCCCGTCCAAAAACAGAGG
>NZ_BDIR01000029.1 GCF_001895145.1 Arcobacter sp. LA11
ACTTGCATTTTTACCAAATAAAACACCATTGGAGTTAAGTATCCATACTTGACCATTTGCATTTAAAGCTCCGTTTATAACACTTTTTTCATTTCCTATAACTCTGTTTAAGGTTATAGCTGAGCTGTTTGGTTGTTTAAAGTTTACGGTTTCATGGTTGGCTATATTAAACTTTTGCCAATTTATACTCGCTTTTTGTGTATTTTGATGAATATTTGTGACATTAGCACTTTGTGAGATACTTGCATCTCCACTGGTTACTACTCCTCCACTTGGTGCTGCTTGAAGTAAGCTTGCACTTGTTAGCATTGCACTTACTACTAAGCTTATCTTCCCACCTTTTAAAATTCTAAAGCGTGAACTAAAATCGATTAATCTTTTCATTGGGTTTCCTTTTTCTGTTCAATTTCCTAGCTTATATTTTTAAAATACCCATCCCGCTTGGAATAAGATTTTACTATTTTCGTTTGGTTCACTCTCTATATCATCACTATTAAAGTTCCAAGCTACTTGCATTTGCCCAAAGAAGTCTTTATACGAAGCATAGTATCCTAAGCCTATGTCTTGAAGTGATTTTGATTCAAAGCCTACTGTATTATCTGCCATAAAAACTCGTCCTCTGTCATAAAAAACACCCACATTGTGTGTAAGCTCATTGATATTAGGTAAAGTGTGTTTTAACTCTATATTAAATAAATACCCATTCTCAGCACTTATTTCTCCACTTGGATAAAGTTTTACTCCATAGGCTCCACCAAGAGAAAAATCTTCACTTCCATCAAGGTTTTTATTTCCTAAGGCATATTGCATTTGCAATGAACTTTCTAAACTTATCTTAGGAGTAAAAAGCATATTATGTGAAAGCTCTAAATTGATTTTTGAATAAGTACCATTGGTATCGGCTCCTGCTTTATCTGCTTCTTTTTTGGCAGAATCATCAAAGCTTAAATGTCCATGGGTAAAACTAAATTTTATATCAGAGTTAGAACTGAATTTTCCTATGCTATAGGCTTTATCATACTCTAAGCCTACTGTTAGGCTTTTTGTATCTTTTTTAGTAGTATCATCATTGGCATTGATTTCATCTTTTAAATCTTTATGGGCAATATTTAAGGTTGTATAGAGGTTTTCAACTCTTGTTCTTATAATAGGGTATTTTAGTGTTGCTTCTAAGGTTTTTGAGTTTCCTTTTGCATCTAGGTTTTCATACTCTTCTACTAAAGAGTAGTTTGTTTGTGAATAGGCAACTTCACCGCTTAATCCATTGGACATCAGTGGTGCACTGTAGGCGATTCGTCCATTTTTTAAATCTGTCCCTTGGCTTATAAGTCCAGAAAGAGATATTTTATCTCCTATTTCAAAGGGGGAATTAAAATTTACCCCTGCCATAAGTCTATGCTCTCCTGTATATCGGCTTCCTGCATTGTCAAGTAAAACATAGCCATCATATTTTGGGGCTGCTTTTGTGCTAATAGAAAAATCTGAAGTTCCTACTTTACTACCTGGCATAACATCTGCTTTAGTTACTTGAACTCCTGGGGTATCATTAATAATAAGCATACTTTGTTCTAAGGTTCTTGTAGATACGATATTATCTCTTTTAGCATAATCTAAGATCCCTTGAACCACACTGTCTTTTACCAAAGAGTTATTTTCTAATTGTAATTCTCCATAGTTTCCTTCAATAATTGCTATCTCTAAGATTCTCTCTTTTATGGATTGTTTTGGTATATAAGCACGGGCAACAAAATATCCTTTTTCTCTATAGAGTTTGGTAATCTTTGAGGTGAGTTCTGAGATTTGAGTAAAGGTTAATTCTTTATTTTCATACTCTTTGGCTAAGTTTTGTAACACTTCACTTTTTATATGTGTATTACCACTAAAGCTAAATCCTTTTATATAAATTGTTTTTCCACTGTCTATCATAGGAGCTTTATATTTTTGTGTAGAAATTTCAGGCAGGGTTGGTTTCTCTTTTTTAATTTTTGGGGTTTGTATTTGTTTTTCCACATCTCCTATGTTTGGTACATTGGCTCCTAATAGAAATGATGCTGATAATACTGATAGTGTGATTACTTTTGTTAATTGTGTTTTCATATTTTTTTCCTTTTATTATTTTCTTTTAATTCTCATCCGCAACCACAAAAAACTGTTGCTCTACACCATTTGGAAGATTTACTCCACCATTTACTAAGTCTACTATTGAGTTTTTAGACAGGGGTACTCTTACTTCTTGATTAGCTTGTGTATTACTACTTGGTTGCTCATTTATAGCTTTTTTTATTTCTGCTAGGGTTACTATGGTATTGGCATTTTCTCCGCTATTTGTTTTTGAAACAATATTTATATTACTGTTTTGCACTCCTATGTTTTTTGCTAAGGTTGTAGTAGTTTGTTCCATTTGTGGTGTTTTTGGTTTTACTATCTCTAACTTTGGAGTTTTTCCACCAAGGTTTACTACTGTTTGTGGCAGTTTTACATCCACCTCTTGCTCATTAACAATGGCTGTAATTACTTCTTGGAGTTCATTACTGATAGTAGCTGTTGTCTTTCCTACGAGTTTATAGTTTTGGGCATCAACTCCACTTAGTTGTATTCTATCTTTTAAAAATACATTTTTTTCTTTTCCTTCTTGTGCATTTTCAAATAAACCTTCTAAAAGTTCCATATCAAGACTCACATCATCTTGAGCTACAATATCAGATTCATTAAGTCCATCTGCACTTACTACTGCATTTCTTGTTCCATCATAGATTTTATCTTCAGCTTGGAAATTGCTAAGTTCAAGCTCTTTTTTAGAAATATTTGCTGTTGCATCTGAACTTGAGACTTCATAGTTGTCTTTATCTGCTCCGGTAAGTTTGACACCACTTATACTAATTGTTTTATCAGTCCCTACATTTTTATCTTCAAAGTTTCCAGTTAAACTACTAAAGTCTTCACTTACAGTATCTCCATTAACTACACCAACTAATGTTGCAGTATCAGTTGTTAATGACGCAACTGTAGTTCCATCATAGACTTTATCTTTTGCTGTAACTCCATTTACACTAAGCTCTTTTTTCATAATGTCTGCATTTGTCATTGCTGTAGTTTCTATAAGTGAATAGTTATTTGCATCAGCTCCACTTAGAGCTATATTTGTAATATTTACTGTTTTTGTAGCTCCTGCATTTTTATCTGCAAAGCTTGCTTCTTGTGTTACATCAACACTATCATTTTCAATAAAGGCACCTTCTTCTTTACTTACAATAACATCAGTCGTTCCATCATAGATTTTATTGTCTGCTGTATAGTTAAGGGTTACACTTTTTGGTGTAATATCTGCTGTTAAACCAGTTACTGAATTCTCTTTCAATATATAATTGCCTGCATCAGCCCCATCAAAGTATATCCTTGAGAGAGTTACATCTTTAGTATCTCCTACATTTTTATCACTAAAGTTTCCATCAGCACCAGAAACCAATAAAATATCGCCAAGTATTTGACCTATGATAGTAGCTGATGATGTATCTATATTTACAGTAGTTAAACCATCATATACTTTATTTTCTGCATGTAGAGTATCTACCATAACCTCTTTTTGAGTAATACTAGCTGTTGTAGTTGCTGTAGTTTCTGTAAGGGTATAATTACCTGCATCTTCTCCACCTAAACTTAAATTTGAAATATTTACAGTTTTATCTTCTGCTACATTTTTATCTTCAAAGCTTGTAGTTACATGATTAAAGTCTGTAGTGACGGTGTCTCCATTAACTATTCCAACTAATGTTGCAGTATCAGTTTTTAATGACGCAACTGTAGTTCCATCATAGACTTTATCTTTTGCTGTAATTCCACTTACACTAAGCTCTTTGGGGTCTATTGTAAAATTACCATTTGTACTTGCACTATCTCTGATAAAACCATCTGCTAGTATTTTTATTGATATATTTGTATAATAACCTGCATCTACAAAACTGGTAATAGTATTTCCATCATACATAAAACTATAATCAGTTCCATATATCCAATCGTCATAATCTGTACCATCAAAAATACTAGCAGTATTCCAAAGACTATTTAAACTTATTTGGCTTCCACTATAAGTATATCCTGTAAGAATATCACTAAGAGTATATATTACTGGTGTACCTGGAAGAACTATCCTCCACGAAGTAACGCCATCTTCTCTTACTAAAGTAGGATATGCTCCATCAGCAGTTATACCCCATCCTGTAAAAGTGGAAGCTGTTTGCATCTCTTGGGTTGTTTTCCCTTCCCCTCCTGCACTACTTACTTGTCCACTTGTTTGGGTGTCCCAATAAGAGTTTGTTACAACAGCCTCATTATGAACTCCAATAAGACCACCTACATCACTAGTACCACTTACTGCACCTGTAGAATAACTCTTTTCAATTACTGTACCACCAGTCATAGGATCATCAGAAGCAACTCCCACAAGACCACCAACTTGACTAGTACCATTTACTGTAGCTGTGGAATAGCTATTAATAATAGTTCCTGCGAAGGTAGATCCCACTAGACCTCCAACAGAATCATTACCATTTACTGTAGCTGTAGAGTAACTATTACTAATATCTCTAGAGCTATGTCCCACCAGACCTCCAACATCCATGGAACCACTTACTGTACCTGTAGAGTAACTATTGCTAATAGTTCCTTGGTTAGATCCCACCAGACCTCCAACAGAATCATTACCATTTACTGTACCTGCAAAGATACTATTACTAATAGTCCCCGCGAAGGTAGATCCCACCAGACCTCCAACAGAATTCTTAGCTGTAATAGTAGCATTTATAACAACTACATTTTTAAGGAGAGAGGAACCACTTGTATATCCAAATAGTCCAATATAGTCAGTACTTGGACGATTTATACTAAGCCAATTTATAGCATGACCTAAGCCATCAAAATTTCCTGTAAATCTACTATTATAATCTCCAATAGAATCAAATCCTTTCTCACTATCCCAAGTAGAAGTTTCACTTGCATCTATATTAGCTCCAAGTACATAGTTCTTAGTTAAATCACCATTCATCCCTTGTAAGTCTCTTCCTGTAATACTTCCCTCATTTCCTAGTTCTGTAATAACTGTCCAATCAATAACTGCACCATCACTTCCCTGTTTTGTAGAAAACTCACTCCCTTGTCCTAAATTAATAGGGGCATTTACATAATAGTTCCCTTCATTATTACTACTAACTGCACCTTGTCCATAATATAAAGACAATTTAGCTTTAGGATCACCATCAGAAGTCACTTCATTAGTAGAGGTAATACTTGCATTGATATAAATATCTCTATATGCACTTAAGGTTAAATCACTATCAGAACTCCAAGTAATATCTGATTCAACATAAATATTACCATCCTCTCCACTTTCACCGATTGCTGTATCAGGAGTATTATTTCCATCTGTTGAAATGGTTACATCTCCTGTTTCTAGTGAAGTTTGTATTGCACTTGCTAAAGTACTGTCAATAGTAACATTCACAGGGTCAATTAACCACTCTCCTGCTTGGATATCTGCTCCTAAAAAGTCAAAGTATTTTCC
>NZ_BDIR01000030.1 GCF_001895145.1 Arcobacter sp. LA11
CATAGAGTCTTGATTTTCCATATCTATCTTTCCCTAATACTTTTATTGCTGTTACTTCTAAATATGGTAGAATCAAAGATAAACAAGCTCCTAATATCGCATTGTTAATCATGAAAGCATAAAAATTTTCTATAGTTAAATAAAACAAGGCAGAACAAACAACAGATAAAAATAAAGCAGTTTTAAATACTGACTGATTTAGCTTTATGTGCTTTAAAAATAAAAATGGAGTTACAAATCTCATTAAAGGTGCAAGTGCAAAGATAATCCCAATATCAATTGCACTATAACCTAAGTCATTTAATACTTTAGGTAAAAATATTATATATACACCAACGGCTGCAAAATAGAAAAAATAAAATGCAGATAGTTTAAAAAATAGCATCTACTTTATGAGTCGTATTCAATAATAATAGTATTTGAAAATATATCTTGAAAAGTTTTATTATCTTTTCTAAAATAGACAGTGAAAAGTCCAAAAATTGAGATAATAGAAATTAGAAGAATAAAATATCTAAGTAGTAAAGAAAAGAAAGGAAGTTTTTCTTTTGTATTATGGATTAACTTTAATCCATAGGCTTTCATTCCTGGTGTTTGTCCTGTTTTTAACCAAAAAGCGAGAATAATTAAAAAATGAATACCTATTATTAATCCCCAACCTTCAATTCTATATTGACTAAAAGTCTCACCACTTCCCATTATAAGATAAATTACAATATATAAAATAGGAGTAGTGATTAAAAAAGTATCAGTAATAAAAGCTTTAATTCTAGATAGAATTGGAGCACAAGGAGTTTCTGAACTATTATCTTCATTCATTATTTCAGTTTGTTCTTCAACTTTTCCTTGTTTTATATCTCTCCATCTACTCATAAAATTTAGTTTCCTCTACTTCCTGGTTTGTAAGCTTTATCTTTAAAGTCACATTCTTCTGGCGTATACATTTTAAAAGTAAAATCTTCTAGTGCAAATAAAGGTTTATCAAGTGGTAATTTACAATTGTCTTGAGCTTTTAGGTCACTTCCCACTCTTGAGCAGAATCCTCTATTAGCTAAAGCTGCGTATGCAACAATATTTCCGCCAGCGGCTTCAACTTGACGTGCTGCTTCTAATGCAGAACCACCAGTTGTGATAATATCTTCACAAATAACATAGTTTTCACCTTCCGTAACTTCAAAACCACGTCTTACTGTCATTTCGCCATCAACTCTTTCCGCAAAAATAAATCTTACATCTAAAGCAGTAGCTAGTGCAAACCCTGAGATGATTCCACCTAGTGCTGGTGAACATACAGCATCAATTTTAATACCAGATTCTTTTATTTGAGTAGCTAAAGCTTCTGCTAGTAATTTAGCAGTTTTAGGATCTTCTAAAACCTTTGCAGATTGTAAATAAAAGTTTGAATAATTACCAGAGCTTAATTTAAAATGTCCTTCTAGTAAGGCATTTGCATCTTTATAAATTTGTGCTACGTTCATATTAAACCGTTAAAATTTCTTGTTCTTTAGCTTTTAACGTATCATCAGCTTTTGTTACATATGAATCAGTGATTTTTTGAATTTCATCTTGTGCTTTTTTGTTTTCATCATCAGTGATTTCTTTATCTTTATGTAAAACTTTTATTTTATCATTTGCATGTTTTCTTACATTTCTAATTGCAACTTTTGCATTGTCAGTCATACCCTTAGCACCTTTAGCACTCTCTTGTCTTTGTTCAACTGTCATAGGAGGGAAGAATAATTTGATTACTTCACCATCATTGTTAGGGTTTACACCAATATTTGCAGCATTAATTGCTTGTTCAATATCTCCTAAAAGATTTTTTTCCCAAGGATTTACTACGATAGTCGTTGCATCTGCAGCTAAAACAGAACCAACTTGATTTAAATCTGTAGGAGTCCCATAATAATCAACTTTAACACCATCTAAAACAGCAGTCGTAACTTTTCCTGTTCTTAATGTTTTATAGTCTCTCTTTAAAGACTCAATTGATTTGTCCATATGTTCTTTTGTTTCTTGGTAGATTTCTTGTAACATTCTATATTCTCCTTAAGTGTGTTTTATTAGTTTTTTGTTGTTGTAAAATTTGAAATTGATTATACCATTATAAACTTTTATGAAAAGCTTTGTATTGAAAAAATTGTGATTAATATTTTGATTGTATGAAATTAATCTATGATATACACCATATTGTGTATATTCATAGATTGGAGTATTAGCAAGAAGTAATAAATACTTCATTTAATTTTTTAAAATTACTTACTTGCTGGTACTGCTGGAACTACAGGTGCAGTTGGTGCTACAGGTGCTGCATTCTCAACGGGAGTTGTAGGAATTAAACTATCAGTTTTAACGCTATCTACTGCACTTCCTAATTTTTCTTGATTATAAATATAACCTAGAGATATTGTGTTAACTACGAAAAGTAGTCCTAATGTCATTGTGGCTTTAGTTAAAAAGCTACCTGGACCTTTTGCTCCGAATACAGAGTCGTTACTTCCACTATAAGCTCCAAGCCCAATACTTGAACTTTTTTGTAGTAATACTGCGATTACAATTAGAACTGCTAAAATAACTTGTACTATTAAAAGTGTAGATGCCATGTTAATTTTCCTTTTAAAAAATGGTAGGTATTTTATCTAAAACTTATTAAAAAAAGGTTAAAATGATATTTATGTCTGTAAAAAACCAATTTTCAAAACATGCAAATGAATATAATAACTACAATATCATACAACAAATTGCTGCTAAAGCTTTAGTTCGTGATATAAAAAATAAACCAAAGAATATTTTAGAAATAGGTTGTGGTTCGGGACAAGTCTATAAATATATTTCATGGGACATAGAAAAATATAATGCAATTGATTTTTCCTCTTCAATGTGTGAAATTCATCCTAAAAATAAAAATCTTGAAGTTGATTGTTATGATTTTGATTCAAATGAATTTTACGATTTTTTAAAAGATAAGAAATTCGATATAGTTATTTCCTCTTCTGCTATGCAATGGTCAAAAGATTTAAAAAAACTAATATCTTCTTTAGCTAAAACTACAAATGAAATAAATGCAGTTCTATTTACTTCAAATACATTTAAAACAATTCAGACAATTACAAAATCTAATTCTCCTATACTTTCTACAGAAAAGATAAAAGAAGCTTTTTCTTCTTCTTATGAATGTGATTTTGAAGTGCATAACTATAATTTAGAATTTGAAAATAAGAAAAAACTATTTGATTATATAAAAAATTCTGGTGTAAGTGGTGGAAACTCTGCTTTAGATTTTAAAACAGCAAAAAAACTTTATAAAGAGTATAAATTAAATTATTTAGAATTTGAAGTAATTTTTGTTAAGACAATCTCTAAGCTATAAAGCTCATATCTTATATATTTAAAGTTTTCACTATCTTTAATAGATATTAGTTTACAAAACTCTTCAAGTACTCTTGAACTCTCTTGCGCTCTTTTAAAGTTAGCAATTAATATTGAAAAAAGATTATCTCTATTTTGTTCACTTTTAATAGATTCTCTTAATACATCATTTTGTATATCTCTAGTTTCTAAAAGTTCAGTATAACTTTCAAGTCTTGATAAATGTCGTAAGGTTTTTAATTTAGATGAAGTCTCTTTATCATTATATACATATCTAAATATATCTTCTACTACTCGAATACCTTCACGCAGTCTATTTAGATTTGCATCAATAAGTCTTAGTTTATTTTTTTCTATCATAAGAATATATAAAAAATCAAGATAGCTTCTTTAAGAAGCTATCTATATTTTTAATCGTCGTTACCTAAAATTCCAAAAATTTGTAATAATGAAGAAAATAGATTAAAGAACGCCATATATAAATCTAATGCTGCTACAACAGGAGAGTCATACCCACCTTGAATAATTGATTGAGTTGTATATAAAATAAATCCACACATTAAAAGTGCAATACCACTAGATAAAATTAAGTGAAATAAACTTGAATATGCAAAGAAATTAAGTGATACTCCTAAAGCAAAAATAATTGCTGCAATAAATATAATCCAAAATGAAGCAAATAAAAAGCCTCTCATAAAAGAGAAGTCTCTTTTAGTTGTTAGAGCAAAAAGTGAAATTCCACCAAAGGCAACTGCTGTCATTAAAAAAGCTTGTCCTGCAATTGAAGCACCACTTGGCATAGCCAATGTCATAGCTAATAAGGGAGCAATCATTAATCCTGTAAGGAATGTAGTTGCAAATAGAGCTACTAAGTTAAGGCCTGCTGTATGTCTTACTGCTGGAACAACAAACCATGCTAATGCAATAAAAACTCCAAATAGAACCCATTGCATTCCACCAACTAAATATGAAATAATATCAAGACCAATATATGCCCCTGCTGTTGCAGCTAACATTGAACCTGCAAAAAATTGATAAGTTGCTTTTAAAAAACTCATTAAATGAACACGAGATTCTTCATTTGAATGTGTATGTTCTTGTGTTTCTTGAGATAGATAATCTCTGTTATACATTTTATACCTTTCTAATTTTTTATGATATTTTATAATGTTACTCTTAATATTTACTTTAAGATTAAATATTAGAATCAAATTGTAATTTTTCATGCTATATATATTAATGATAAAAATAAAAGAGGGCTTAAAAGTAGTAAAAGCAAAAGAAATTAAGAATTTAAGCCAGTACTAAGAAAAAACCCTTGACAAGAGAGAAAAAATCTATTATAATTCCCGTCCA
>NZ_BDIR01000031.1 GCF_001895145.1 Arcobacter sp. LA11
GATAATAGGTAATTATGAATTGTTTAAATACTTTTTCAAATAGGATAAAAAGATTAGAATTACTTAATAAATATACAATGTTATTGAATCCAGCTGATAATATTCAAATGTGTAATAATATAAAATATAAATCATTTTCAAATTTATATATACCTGATAGCCCTCTTTCAGACAATCAAATTGAAGAAGCATCAATTGGTTTTGCAAATCGAAATTCTTCAGCTAAATTTATTCAAGAACTTTTAGAACAATGGAAAATCAAGTTCAATGCAGAAGAATGTACTTTAAGGCCTTTATCTGGTATGCATTCATTACATATCATTCTTTCTTCTTTAAAAAATCATGGGAATAGGATATTGGTACTACCTGAAAAAGCTGGAGGTCATCCATTTACTTCCAAAATACTTCAAAGCTTTAATTTTGATGCAAGACCTCTTATTTACAATCAAGAAAATTATTTACTTGATATTGAAGCAAATATAAAAGCCTATAAAAAATTTAACCCTGATTTTATTTTAATTGATCGTAGCGATGGTTTAATTTATGAAGACTTTTCTAAATTACTTAAATATTTTAAAAATAGTTATTCAATATTTGATGCATCTCATTACCTGACACATATATTGGCTGAAGATTATATATCACCATTTGAAATGGGATTTAATCTAATTACTAGTTCTTTACATAAAAACTTTCCTGGACCCCAAAAAGGTATTTTAATAACAAAAAAGAAAGATACTATTTGGAGTAACATTAAGAATGTTTTATCAAATCATATTTCAAATACACACCCTTTAAGTATAATGTGTGCAGGAGAAATTTTACTAAAAACAAAATACATAAGAGATTACTCTTATAAGATGTTAAATAATAAACTATTATTAGAAAATGAATTAATAAACAAAGGGTTTAATATTATTTCTACACCTAAATATCAAATATCAAGTAATCATATATGGATAGAAGAAAAAGGACTAGTGAATAATGCTATGAAATTTTTTAGAGATTTAGAATTTTGTAGAATTTCAACTAATTATCGTATATTACCTTTTAATATAGGTAGTGGGATTAGATTAGGAACAGCAGGAATAACCAATCAAGGACTTGATAAAAACTACATAAAAGCACTTGCAGATATTTTATATTCTATAGCCATAAATGGTAAATCATTAAATAATCGACATAGAGTAAAAGGAATTATATTAGAAATGAATAGTAATCTCAAAAAATAGTACTTTGCATATTCTTAAGTTTTATTTCACTTTTATTCTTTAGAATATCCAATTCAAAGTTTAATTCAAATTCTTTTAATTGTTTTAATAGTGTTTTTTTATTACAAGGGCTTGTTTGTTTTAAATTTTTATATAAAAAATGTTGAGCAACTTGGGCTCGGAGTAAAGTAATATTAATTTCAAGTTTTTTACTTTCAAAAATTATCTCTTTTAATTCATCTAATATTTCTTCTTTATAAAATTCTATTTTATCTTTATGTATTAATAAATTTGATATTAGAATACCCAATCTTGATGAGAGTTCTAGGTTTGAATCCATACTATTTTTTGTATATAATAAAACATTTTGATAACAATTAATAGCTTCAACATAATTTTCTTCTGCTCTATATATATCTGCTCTTTCTAATTCTGCATTATTATGAAGTTTAGAAAATATTTCTTTTGCATGTGTATATGATCTATTAACATATATATGAGCTAAAGAAAAATCTTCTTTCATTTTATAAAACCTTGAAATAATTCTTTCATATGAAATATAAGATAGAATATCAACTTTAAAATTATCTTCCATATCTAATAACTCATTAAAACAATTTAGATTATTTTTTAATAAATAAGTAATATAAGTTTCAATAGTTGCATTAAGTATATAAGGATTATTATGTAAGAATTTTTTATATGTGATGGCTTTATTATAATTATTTAAAGTATCTTGAAAGCAATAGCTTCTATGTAATTTTATATGTCCTAATTTCCAATAACATTGAGCGAGAATATTGTAATTAGTAATTTCTATTTCTTCTTGAATTAATTTTTGTAGTTTCTCTTCAGACTTTTGATATTTATTTAACATATGAGCTATATCTATTTTTAGAATAATAAAACGTAAATAGTCTTCTTTTGAAATCTCTTTAAGTGTATTTATTATTTCTTTACTATTTAAAATATTTTGAGCTAAGAGATATTCTCCACTTCCATTAAAACTATAAGCAATTCCGTAATATAATGTAAATTGAATCTCTGGATAAGAATTAAACTTTAATCCAAATCTCTTTATAAGAGCAAGTAATTCTTCAAATATAGAAAAATTATTTTGAGATATTTCATTGTTAAGTGTATTTAAAATCAATTTAGGATTATTCTGGTTTTCATAAAATGATAATAAGTGATAAAACACTTTTTTATCACTATTTGAATTTTGTATATACTTGTTAATATTATTTTCAAAATATTTAAACTTAGATAAATTATGATGATTTATTAAGTCTCTTAATTCATCATGAACTTTTATATTTTCTCCTGTTTCAATAAGTAATCCAATATCAATCAATGATTTTTTTAACAATTCATAGTTTCCAACTTCAAAACTTTTTATTAAATCTTTTTCTTTAATTGTTGTCGTTGATATATTAATAAAAGATAATAGTAACAATAAATCAAGTGTTTGTTTATCTAAAGTATCAATTAATTCATCGTAAATATATTTATATATCTCTTGTTCATTAACTAAGGATATTTTTTCTAATGGAAAATTCTTTACTATATGAACCAATAACGGCAAACCTTGTTTAGTTATACTATAAATTTTATTAATTTGGTTTTTTTCTAGCTTAGTAATATTATGTTTTTTATAATACTCTTCAATATCTTCCTTTGAAAACTTTTCAACATTTAAATATTTAATATAAGGGTCTGTACTAGATTTATATCTTTCTATTGATCCAATAATAAATAAATCATTATGTCTATATTGTAAATAACTATCAATTAAATTTGAAATAGTTTTATATATTCCTTTATTATTAACATTATCTAAAATTATTATTACATCATTATTTGAAACCATCTTCTTTATTTCTTCTGAAAATAGTTTACTAATAATTTTTATATTATTATTTTTCGATTCAATACATAAAGAATCTCTAATTCCTTCAATACCTGTTTGATGAGTAATATCATAATATAATATATATTTTATTTTTATTTTTTTATTTAAATTATATTCTTTAGATAGTTTCTTACTGACTTTATTATTTATACAGTCTGCAAAAAACTTTAAAGTATGGCTCTTTCCAGAACCTTTTTTACCATAAATATTTATAGTATTATTTGAAGATGAAGCTATTAAGAGTTTTTGTAAAATACTTTTTCTATCAGTAAAATAATTTATCTTATCTTTTCTAATATAATTAGGTATCTTATGCTTTATCAAAAAATTGGGTATTTTTATTCCCATCATATCTAAAAGATTTTTTATCGTACTTGAAAGCTTAAACATTATGTCAATATAATTCATAATTACCTATTATC
>NZ_BDIR01000032.1 GCF_001895145.1 Arcobacter sp. LA11
CTGCTCCATCTGATGGATTATTACCATATCCAGAATTCCCATTTAGTCCTGCTACTGTATCATCATCACTGATGATTCTCATTGTATTTGTTTCATATGATGCTACAGTTGGCACATCATCATAGAATCCAATACTTAAACCATAAGGAGTTGAAGTTACAGTATCTCCATCATTATCCTCAGCTTGAACTTGGAAACTTAACCATTGTCTTTCACCTCTAGAATTTGTAACTTGTCCAGTTTCAACATGATCAATTGCTTTAGACATTGTAACAGTATAAGAAGGAGTTGCTGTATTATCATTTACTACTGTAAATACTGTCTCACCATCTGCAATAGCAGTTAATGTCTTC
Organism: Arcobacter sp. LA11; assembly: GCF_001895145.1. Taxonomy (NCBI): domain Bacteria; kingdom Pseudomonadati; phylum Campylobacterota; class Epsilonproteobacteria; order Campylobacterales; family Arcobacteraceae; genus Arcobacter; species Arcobacter sp. LA11. The sequence goes on from NZ_BDIR01000032.1 coordinate 354, forward strand.
CCATCTGGACTAACTGAATAGCTCACACTTTCTCCACCTGATTTTAACCATGAAGGAGCTACATTTGCATTTGTAAAAATTACCATGCCTGGAGTATCATCACCAAATTCAACTTTATATGTTTTAGATGCTGTTTCAGAATCATTAGTAGCATCCTCAATTCCAACTTCATAAACTTTAGCACTATCAGTACTATCATTTACAATTGTTCCATTCCAGTTTACAAAATCAGGAACAGAATCCACTTCAACAGTCGAAGTTGCAATATCCTCGCTTGTCGAACCTTTATAACCACCATAAGAAGACGTAGTATCAATACCAGTAGATCCATTTGTTAAATTATAACCTGTTTGATCCCAAGCTTTAAATGAAATATCTGCACTTCCATAATAATTTTCATTTGGTACAAATCTTACTGATGCTGTATCATAAAGCATAGTTGCATTTGTAGCACTTACAGTAGGATCAATATTTGACCAAACTGAACCATCTAAAGAATATTGCCATACTCCATTAGTATTATCAATTCCTGTAATTGCTATACCTTCAACAGAACTTTCATCAAAGTCAATAATTGCTCCTGCTATTAAAGAAGAAACTACATTACCACTATTTATTGTATCATCCTCATTAATTGTAGTAAAATCAGAAACTTTAACATCATCAATTTTTGGTCTATCATTAGTTCCTAAAATTTTAATTGTTGCAGTTGCAGAATTACTTTCTTGTCCATTATTATCAATTACGGTAAATGTAAATGTATCATTTAATGTATCTCCAGCATCTAATTTATCAAAAGCTGTTTCCCCATTTACTTTATTAACATTTAAATTGTATTCAACTTTTCCATTTGCATTTACTCTAACATAAACACCACCATCCGTTTGTAACCATGATGTTGAATTTATACCATCAAATGTTACTGAACCATGAGTACTTGAAAGTGTTCCTATTGTTAATGTATCATTTAAATCAATATCGTAAGCTGCTAAAGAATTTGCATCTGATGTTCCAAAGTCTGTTGCGGGATCTATAATTACTTGTTGTCCTGAGTTTTCCCATACAAAATCATTTGATGCAGGACCCTCATGTGTAAAGGATGTCGCAACTGGAGTATCATTTGTTCCTGTTACTACTAATGTTACTTGTTGAACTGTACTTTCTGATGTTTCTCCATCTATTCCAGTATTTCCATCACTTACTACATAATCAAATGTAATAGTTGCTGTCTCCCCAGCAGCTAGAGAATTAAAGTTTCCTGTAAAGTTATATCCTGTTGAAAATATACCATTTCCATTTATTATAGGATCAAATGTTATACCTAAACCAGTAATATCAGCAATTGTTAAATCATTACCACCATTTAAATTTCCAAGTGAAACTCCTACCCAGACTGGATTAGAATCAGTTCCTATATTAATACCATTTGTTGCATCTATACCACTTACACTATTTAATTGTATTGTATGAGTATCATTTGAATCTTCATCTGTACCTTGAATAGTTTCACTATATGTTACTACTCCTGATGTATCAGATGGAATATCTTCACTTATCAATGCTCTTGCGTCTATATCTATTTGAGATGCTGATGTTATTACTGGTTGATCATTTGTTCCTTCAATCTCTACAGTCACTTGTTTTGGAGCTGATAAATTTGTCTCTCCACTTGGATCATTTGTTCCATCATTTGCTATTACATTAAATGTTACTGTTGCTTTCTCACCTTCTCCTAAATTATTAAATTTTACGTTGAAAACAAGGAAGTCTCCAATATTTGCACTAGCGGGTATACCTGGATGTAAATTAAGTAAAGACTGTGTTACTTGATGAATAACTGTAGTTCCACCTAATGTAGGGTCATAAATACCATTTGATGTACTTTGATCAAATATTGTTGTTGCATCATAAGTATAACTTGCTCCACTACCTGTTAGTGGATTAGGAAGTTCTAAAGTATGTGTATCAGTTAAATCATCATCTGCTATTGTTGATTTTGACAACACCATTGAATGACTTAAAATTGTATACATTTCTTCATTACCATACCAATCAACTAAATCAGCTTTTTCTTTTATTCCATCAATTTTTTCAATTGATTCAATTGAAGGTTGATCATTAGTACCCGTAACAATAATAGTAACCGTAGCAGTATTACTTACTGCATTTGTTGGATTTGAATCATCTATTACATCATATGTAAATGTTACTTCTTGTGTTTCACCAACTGCTAAATAATCAAAGTCTGTTCCTGGTTTAAATACTAACTCTCCTGCTACTTCTTCAATTGTTCCACCTGTTACTGGATTACCATTATCTAGTACTCCTGTTAATGTTGCTGTTGTATCAAAATTATTAATTGAAACCGTATCATTTTCATCTAAATCATAATCATTTGCTAATACATTTATTGTTAAATTATTGTTTTCTAATGTTGCTAATGAAGTTACTACAGGTACCATAACTGTTGCTTCAGTTGCTACTGAAATAACTACAAAGTCATCGTTATTACCTTCTGCCCAAATTTTTACTGATGTAATATCTGTTCCATTTATAATAAAAGATGAACTATCTCCACTTCCATAAATTGTACCTACACTTGTTTCTGCACTCCACTTATAATCATCATTTGACTGCATATCTCCAAGTGTTACCGTTACACTATTTGCAGGATTATCAAATGTAAATGTTATAGAGTCATCTCCTCTATAACCATCTATTTGATTTGAGTCACCAAAGAATCTATCATTATGAACTCCCCAACCACCATTATGCTCTACAAGGTTTGCATTATAAGATGTATTATCTACTGAAATAGTTACGCCATCTTCATTTCCAGGAGTAAATGTAGAATTTATAATTTGCTGTTCGAAAGTTGTAACTGTACTATCATCTACTGCAACAGGAGTATCATTTGTTCCTGTTATTGTAATATTTACTGTTTGTGTTGTACTTGTATCATTTACTGCACCTGAATCATCTTTTACTACTATATCATAGCTTAATGTAATTGTCTCTCCATTTGCTAAGAAATCTAGGTCTTGTGAAGTTGTAAAATCCCATGTCCCATTTCCTGTGGGAGCTGTACCATCTAATATACTTACACTAAATCCATCTATTAATGCATTTATATCTACTAAGTCTGCTATATCTGAATCTGCATCATCCCCTGACCAAGAAATATCTCCATTATATGTTGACTCTAATGTTAATATATCATTTACATCTAAATCACTAATTGCTATTGCACCACTTGTACTTAATGTTGCAGTTCCATCTCCTTCAATTAAAGTATTTACTGCTTGTGCATCTATACTATCAATTTGTGGTTGGTCATTTGTTCCTATTACTGTAAATGTTACTGTTGCCCAATCACTTATTGATGCCTCATTATTGG
>NZ_BDIR01000033.1 GCF_001895145.1 Arcobacter sp. LA11
GGTTTTGATACTCTTTTAAATCTTTTTGTGTGTAAGTCTCTTTCTTACAAGTTTCTATATTATAGTTTGTTTTTATTACTTTTATATTCTCTTGTTTTGTATAAGAACATGAAACTAAAGTTATTTGTATTAAAACTAGGGTACTAATTATCTTAAATATTTTTATCACTTTTTTACTTTCTTAAAGAGCATGGATTTATTAGACTTCTAGTTTTTCTTCTAATTCTTCAGTATCTCTTTCATCATATGTCATGGTTGCATTTGCAGCATCTTCTGGTTTTCCATCTATATATGCCTTAAAGTTTATTTCATATACTTTTTCATCTTTTAAGTTATGTAAAATAACATCTTTTCCATTGTATTCTGATTTATCTTTGTCTTCTATTGTCCATCTTATTTGAGCAAGTTCTTCTGGCCTTGGTTCATCTATATTTAAAATAGCTGTACATTCACCCTCTTCTTTTTTAGGATAAGTGTAGATGATGTCTTCAACTTCCAAATATCTTTTTAACTCAGATATTGCTTGTCCTTCTTTTTCAGGATCAACTACATAACAAAAAGCATGACCCCATTTGAAGATATTGTCTTCTTCTAAATTTACAGTCATTACTAGACCATTTGTTGTGATGTTATCATCTGTTGGATTATCTGTTATAATATTTTTATCTGATTCATCATTGTTTTTTATAAAGTACCATTGCATTTGTGCTTCTTGTGTAGCTGTTAGTTCTGTAGCTGGAACCCAAGCATCATTTTCATACTTTTCTACTGTTGCTGTGTATGTTAGAACTTCTTCTATTTCATTTTGTTTTGTAACTGCTGCATTTAAAGATATAACTCTTAGTTTTCCATATAGTGGTTTTGGTATTTCTGGTTTAGTTACTGCTTTTGCAGATACTCCTCCATTTGATGATGTTGTATCTACTAGTGGTGCTTTTAGATGTATTCCTCCACCATCTAGAGTTAAAACATTACTTCCACACTTTAGACTTATACCTTTTGTTGCAACTAGTTCTATAGTGTCTGCTGTATGTTTTATAGTTTTTGCTTTCATATGAAAAGCTTTATTTACATCTAATCTATATTCTCTTCCAATTTGTAAAAACATATTTTGTAGGTATTTTTTCTTTACATCTTTTTCTATATATTCTGTTGAAGTTCCCTTCACTCTTTGTATATAATTTTTTTCTATAATTTTTTTATAGTCATTTTTAACAATAGTATTAAAATCTTTAAGAACATGAAGTTCATAATCTTCCTGAACAGTAGAAATTTTCTCCTTCTCAACAGTAGAAATATGATTAAACTTAATATTCTCATTTAAATCATTCCCTATAGTTAAAACAGAATCATTTGCTACAGTCTCTTCT
>NZ_BDIR01000034.1 GCF_001895145.1 Arcobacter sp. LA11
AGAAATAGTTGCTACATCACCAGTAGCAGTAATAGTTCCTAGGTCTCCAGATAATTCTACATTCTCCGCCGCCGCTGAACCAGAAGCATTAGTAGCTGTTAATACCATAGCATTAGCACTTGCAAGTTCCATACTAGATTGACCACTAATTGTTGAACCAGAAGCAACAGCACTGTCTCCACCACCTAAACCAGCTGTATTTGATCTAATAGCAGTATTAGAAATAATGTCATTTTCAGTCTCACCAATTTGGAAAGATAAGGCACCTGAAGATGCTTGATCTGAAGAACTAGCTTGAAGTAAAACATTACCATTGTAGTTAGTTTGTTCAGCAATATTATCTAATTGTTCAAGTAGTTTATTGATATCTTTTCTAATAGATTCTCTACCATCATCAGAAGTAGTATCTGTATTAGCTTGGATTAATTTAGATTTAATTGTATCTAAGATATTTGATTGCTCAGCCATTGATTTATCAGCAATTTGAAGTAATGTTACAGCTGAATTACCATTTGAAACACCTTGATCAATAGATGTCGCTTGTGTTCTAAGTTTATCAGCAATTGCTAAACCAGATGCATCATCTGATGCTTTATTGATTCTTAGACCAGTTGATAACTTCTCTAAAGAACTTTTGATATTATTACCAGTATTAACTGCAGCTTCTTGTGCAGTAATAGATGAAACGTTTGTATTGATTCTCATAATAGATCCTTTCTAATTATGACACATTGTAAACAAAAAGTTTACAGCCTCAAAACATTCTTGGTTCAACAAGCATGAAATAAGAAGAATCTCATTTCTCGGAAGCCATTGCTCCCTAAGTTATGAAGAAATTATGACACACCAATTCTTAAAATTAGATTAAAATAATGATTAATTCTGAAAAAATTGCATAAAAAAAGGCCAAGTATAGAAACTTAGCCTTCTTAATAAAATTAAATAACTTTTTTTATTTTAATTTACTGTAATAATCTTAAAACGTTTTGTTGTACTTGATTCGCCTGACTAATAGCATAAGAACCAGCTTGAGAAATAATGTTCTGTTTGTTGAAGTTTGCAGATTCTGCAGCGTAATCAACATCTCTAATAATAGATTCAGCAGCCTTAACATTAGTAGACTGAGTCATTAAGTTTCTAACCGCAGATTCTACTTGGTTTTGAGTCGAACCT
>NZ_BDIR01000035.1 GCF_001895145.1 Arcobacter sp. LA11
TCATACTTATAGAATGAAAGGTGACTTAGAAAAAGCAAGAGAGACTTATCTAAAACTTGCGGTTGAAAGAAAAGATCCTCAAGGGTATAAAAATCTTGGAGTATTTTATAGTAAGAAAAATAAATATAGAGATTTAGAGAAATCAAAAGAATACTTTTTAAAATGTGCGGAGCTTGGTAAATTAAAGTGTTATGCATCAATAGCAGCAGTATATGAAGAAGATGAGAAAGATTATGAAAATGCAATAAAGTGGGGAGAAATAGGTTTTAAAGCAGGAAGTAAAAATTCAGTAGAAAGACTTGGATTCTTGTATCATGATTTAAAAGATTATGATAAGGCAATATATTGGTATAAAAGAGGTTATTACAAACTTGATTGTATAAATTGTGCTTTTAATTTAGGAGTAATGTATGAAGATGATTTAAATGATTATAAAAATGCTTTAAAATGGTATAAGATTCTTCATGATAGAAAAGAAAGTGATGGAACACAAAGAATTGGATATTTATACGAAAAGCGTTTAAAAGATTATAAAAATGCAGAAATTTGGTTTAAAAAAGCTTTAGGTACTAAAAAAAATGATAAAAGAGCAAAAAGAGGATTAAAAAGACTAAAGAAATTAGGAGTTTTAAGTGAATAATTCTTCTAAAAAAGGTGCTGTATATTTTCAATCTAATGCATCTTTACATTTATCTAAGTATAAAACAAAAGGAAATAATATATGAAAACATTAAAAATATTAATAATATTTATAATAACAATACTAATAACATCTTGTACACAAGCAAAACAAGAGAATATAAAAGTAATAAAAACAAACTATAATATAGAAACTTGTAAGAAAGAGACTTACACACAAAAAGATTTAAAAGAGTATCAAAACC
>NZ_BDIR01000036.1 GCF_001895145.1 Arcobacter sp. LA11
GCAGATGGAGATACAGATACAGCATCAGTTAAATTAGTGTCAAGTGAAGATACAGAAGATGTAGCACAATTTAATATCTTAGATGATGGACCAAGTGCAGGATTAACAGATGCAGAAGTAGATAAAGCACAATTAAATGAGATAGAATTAACAGTAGATGAGAGTGCATTACAACAAGCGAATCCAGCAGATAATGTAGCAGATAGAGTTTCATCAGCAGACTTCACAAGTTTATTTAAAGTAGTAGGAGTAGGTGGAGTAACAGCAACAGATTTATATGGAACAGATGGAGCAGGAAGTGTAGATTATTCACTTAGCTTAACAAATTCATCAGATACAACAGTAAGTGGAGTACAATCAGGATTATTTGCCTTAGGTGCAAATGGTGCAAAAGGTGCAGAGATTTTACTAAGTGAAGTAAATGGAACAATTGTAGGTACAGCAGGTGGAGTAACATACTTCACAATAAGTAATACAGGAACAAATGTAACATTTACACAATCTGAGAATGTATGGCATTCAGATGCAACAGATCATGATGATACAGAGAGTCTAGTACTTAGCCAACTTAATAATGTAGATGTATCAATTAACTTAACACAAACAGTAACAGATGCAGATGGAGATACATCTAAAGCATCAGTTAAATTAGCATCAAGTGATACTACAGAAGATGTAGGTCAATTCAATATTAAAGATGATGGACCAGATGCAGGGTTAAATGCAACAGCAGTAACAGATGCTCAAGGTAATAATATAACATTAACAGTAGATGAAACTGAAGGAGTGGATTCTCCAGCAGATGATAATGGAGATAGATCTTCAAAAGCAGATTTCTCAAGCCTATT
>NZ_BDIR01000037.1 GCF_001895145.1 Arcobacter sp. LA11
GAGAATGAAGCATCATTTGTAATAGGATTTACAGTAACAGATGGAGATGGGGATAAAGCTGATGGTAATCTTACTTTATTAATTGATGATGATACTCCAACCGTACTTCCTACATATGACTCAGTAATGACAAATAATTATAGAATCATTAGTGATGATGATACTGCAAGAGATGTTACAGGTAACCAAGGAGGAAATGGCGATAGTGGAGAATGGCATAAGACTGGAAATCTAGTTGGAGCATTTAGTGCTGGAGCAGATGGTGGAACAGTAGCATGGAATGCAGTTAATAGTTCAAATGAAAGTGGAGATTTAACACCAGGTATTACATTTGAAATTGACCCAAATACTGGTTCATTATCAATGTTCCAACAACAAGGAACTGAAAAAGTTCAGATTGTTGAAATAACTATGGAAGATACTACAACTGGTCAATATACATATACTCAAATTAATAATTTATTACATGTAAATGATGGTCAAAATACAGAGAATGATGCGAAATTCTTACTTGGATTTACAGTAACAGATGGAGATGGGGATAAAGCTGATGGAAAACTTCAGTTAATTATTGATGATGATACACCAACAGTAGTACCATATGAAACAAATACAATGAGAATCATCAGTGATGATGATACAGTAGCAGGACTAAATGGGAATTCTGGATATGGTAATAATCCATCAGATGGAGCAG
>NZ_BDIR01000038.1 GCF_001895145.1 Arcobacter sp. LA11
AGAAGAGACTGTAGCAAATGATTCTGTTTTAACTATAGGGAATGATTTAAATGAGAATATTAAGTTTAATCATATTTCTACTGTTGAGAAGGAGAAAATAGCATCTATACAAGAGGACTATAACCTAAACCTAAATAAAGACTTCAACACAATCACAAAAAAAGATTTTAAACAAATCCTAGAAAGAAATATGCAACTAACTATACAAGAAACCCTTCTAGAATATGTAGAGCAAAATGTAAGTGATAAATACCTAGAAGACTTCTTTATCCAAATAGGAGATAACCTAGGAATAGATATAAGAGAAGGCTTTCATCTAGATACAAAAGATATCCTATACGAAGCCTCACAAGAAATAAACCTAGATGGCTCATCTGGAATATCTTTGAAGTGTGGAGGAAATGTGCTAACAGTAGATGGTTCTGGTATTCATTTTAAAACACCAAACTATGTTAAGAATAGTGCTCATGGTGGGGTTGATGCTACTGAAGTGCCTAAAATAAAAATAGAAATAAAATCAAATGCTACACTGTTTGATTTTTCAATGTAAAGGAAGAATATGGCAGAAGAAGAGAATATAGTACACATACCAAATTTCTCCTACCCATTTAAAAAAATCACAGATGAAAAAAAATGCTATGAACTATTAAAAGATAAA
>NZ_BDIR01000039.1 GCF_001895145.1 Arcobacter sp. LA11
TAGGAAATACAAGTGGGATAGTGACAGCAACCGTGTCAAGTGATACAGCTTCAAATTTAAATACAAATCTAAGTAATGCAAGTGCTTCTGATTCATTAAGTTTAACAGTAACAAATAGTGCAACAGATGCAGCAGATTTAGTTGCATTAAATGGAAAAACAAATCAAACAATAGATGTAACAGCAGTAGCTTCAACAATAAATGGAGATGCATCAGAATTAATTGATATCTATGTAACAAATAATGCACAATATAATGGTTTAGGAAATGAAACAGTAACAGTAGATAATACAAGTTCAGCCTCAGATGTAAATAGTATAGCAGGAGCAACTAGTGGAGCAGTAACAGCAACAATAACAACAGGAGCAGTAACAAGCACACTAGGAGCGATAGGGAATGTAGAT
>NZ_BDIR01000040.1 GCF_001895145.1 Arcobacter sp. LA11
TCTATCATAGTTTATTCTTCCATCTAATTCTACACCATAGTAGAAGGCAGAGTAATTTTTACCAGAGAAAGAAGGTTTAGAACCATGAGTAAGGTGTCCACCATGAGAAAGATCCATACCAAGGATTTTATCACCAGCTTTTAATAATGCTGCGTAAACTGCACCATTTGCTTGAGATCCTGCATGAGGTTGTACATTAGCAAATTTACAATCAAAGATTTCACAAGCTCTATCTATTGCTAGTTG
>NZ_BDIR01000041.1 GCF_001895145.1 Arcobacter sp. LA11
TCTATCATAGTTTATTCTTCCATCTAATTCTACACCATAGTAGAAGGCAGAGTAATTTTTACCAGAGAAAGAAGGTTTAGAACCATGAGTAAGGTGTCCCCCATGAGAAAGGTCCATACCAAGGATTTTATCACCAGCTTTTAAAAGTGCTGCGTAAACTGCACCATTTGCTTGAGATCCTGCATGAGGTTGTACATTAGCAAATTTACAATCAAAGATTTCACAAGCTCTATCTATTGCTAGTTG
>NZ_BDIR01000042.1 GCF_001895145.1 Arcobacter sp. LA11
CTCATACCAATAAGACCAATAACCCACATCCAAAAAACTGCGCCCGGACCACCAAGTGTAATAGCTACTGCAACCCCTGCAATATTTCCACCACCTACACGTCCAGCAACACTTAACATAAGTGCTTGGAAAGAGCTAATATGCCCTTCTTTATCATGAACAGTATCTCTTAAAATATTAAACATTTTGAAAAAGTATC
>NZ_BDIR01000043.1 GCF_001895145.1 Arcobacter sp. LA11
TTTCTCTAAGTCTTTTGTAAACTTAAGCGATTTAGCTTCTAGTTCTTCTTTAGCATTTGCAAGTTTAGCATCAGCTATCTCTTTTGCTTCTGTGTATGCTTGTTCTCTAATAGCAGCTGCTTCTTTTTTAGCTTCAGCAAGTACATGACTAGCTTCTTCTAACATACCATCTACATCAGCACTATTTGATTGAGCATTT
>NZ_BDIR01000044.1 GCF_001895145.1 Arcobacter sp. LA11
AACTGATACAAGAATTAATCAAAATAGATTAATCTTTGGTGAATTTAAAGTAATTGCTAACTTTGCGTATGATGCAATGCATAATATAAAAGATAAAAAACATATGCTTGAAGATTTAAATACACATCTAGAAGAAAAAGTTAATGAACAAACAAAAGAACTAACAAATCTTATTGATTCACAAAAACAGTTTCTTAAA
>NZ_BDIR01000045.1 GCF_001895145.1 Arcobacter sp. LA11
CGATATTAGGAGCTTGTTTATCTTTGATTCTACCATATTTAGAAGTAACAGCAATAAAAGTATTAGGGAAAGATAGATATGGAAAATCAAGACTCTATGGATCAATAGGTTTTACTCTAATTTCTCTTGTATTAGGACAGTTTCTAACTAATCCATATATAGCTTTACACTACTATTTAGCAGTAAATATATTAACAGT
>NZ_BDIR01000046.1 GCF_001895145.1 Arcobacter sp. LA11
ACTGTTAATATATTTACTGCTAAATAGTAGTGTAAAGCTATATATGGATTAGTTAGAAACTGTCCTAATACAAGAGAAATTAGAGTAAAACCTATTGATTCATAGAGTCTTGATTTTCCATATCTATCTTTCCCTAATACTTTTATTGCTGTTACTTCTAAATATGGTAGAATCAAAGATAAACAAGCTCCTAATATCG
>NZ_BDIR01000047.1 GCF_001895145.1 Arcobacter sp. LA11
TAACTCTTTGTGCATATTTATAGGCATTGTTAGCGTCATTTTTTGCAATACCAATGGTAATATTTAAATCAATTTCATGGTCATCTATATATACAGGGTATTCTTCAATATAATCTTCAAATCTTTTACATAAATCATATAGGTCTTGTACTTCTTTATTATAATCTCTTGCAACAGCTAAAAATTTATCGGCTTCAAT
>NZ_BDIR01000048.1 GCF_001895145.1 Arcobacter sp. LA11
GATTCAGACAAAATAATTTATAAGATAATAGAGTATGATAATACTCTTACATCAAAAGTAGTCTTTTTTGATCCAAATAATAAATATCTAGAAAAAAGATGTTTATATTAGGTATATATAATCTTTTTATCTATTTTTTTACAAAAGATGTTAGTTATCTTTATTATGTTCTTTACATTTTTGGAATAATCTTACA
>NZ_BDIR01000049.1 GCF_001895145.1 Arcobacter sp. LA11
TCCTTTTGCATTTTGCATAACTTTATCCCATATGATAGCTCTTTTTTTAGCTTTTTCACCATATTTAGAATTTATAGAATTTAGTTTCTTTTGAGAGAGAGTATATAGATTTTCTGCTGTAGTTATTGTAAAGAGTAGAGAAATTATGAAAAAAGAAATTATAAATATCTTCTTCACAAGTTCTCCTTATTTT
>NZ_BDIR01000050.1 GCF_001895145.1 Arcobacter sp. LA11
TTATTTCAAATAAGATAAATAAAGTATTTGCTAACTATAAAGATAATGTACAAAAGAAAGAAGAACTTCTTCAAGATTTAAATAAAAACTTAGAAAAAAGATTGATAAAGCTTTAAAGGAAGCAAAGAAAAAAGATAGGGCTATGCTTCATCAGTCAAGGCTTGCTAGAATGGGAGCGATGCTTTCTATGAT
>NZ_BDIR01000051.1 GCF_001895145.1 Arcobacter sp. LA11
TTTTTGAATATATAAAGATATTAATAAAATAAGTAAAGATAAAGACAAAGATATAATCAAAAAGAAATCTAGGGCACCCTTTGGTAAAGGAATAATAATTGTTAAAATTGCTACAAAAAGTGCAACTACAAATAAATCTTTTGAAAATATCCTTTTTAAATTCATTTAACGCTTTAAAATTTATCTAAT
>NZ_BDIR01000052.1 GCF_001895145.1 Arcobacter sp. LA11
TATCAGCTGGATTCAATAACATTGTATATTTATTAAGTAATTCTAATCTTTTTATCCTATTTGAAAAAGTATTTAAACAATTCATAATTACCTATTATCATGTATTTAATCTAAAAAATTCAACTCCATTCTAGGATGCTTTGTTCTTAATATTTTTTTCTTATGAACTTCATTTAC
>NZ_BDIR01000053.1 GCF_001895145.1 Arcobacter sp. LA11
AAAAATTGGGTATTTTTATTCCCATCATATCTAAAAGATTTTTTATCGTACTTGAAAGCTTAAACATTATGTCAATATAATTCATAATTACCTATTATCCTTTATTTGTCTTATTATTTAATATATATCAATATTATCAAAAAATATATTAGTACATTATCAAAATAGCTTATATTA